>JACQWB010000224.1 GCA_016209385.1 Candidatus Rokuibacteriota bacterium | reverse complement strand
GGCCTCGACGGCCCCCTCCGAGGCCTCCCCCAGGAATGGCAGTTCGAGCCGAGGGGCTGCCGACGAGCCGCAGGCGAGGAGAGCCACGAGGCGAGGCCCGAGTCGGTTGCGCGGGCGAAGCCCGCGCTCGAAGGGCATTAGTCCGACATGCTGCTAGCCTCGTCGCGGGCCATCGGGGTCGAAATCGCCGACACGCGGCTGATCGTCGTGGAGGCGGACCCGGCCACCGACCCGCTCACCATCCGGGCGGTCTCCGGGGAGGTCTCGGCGGCAGGACTCGGAGCGTCGCTCAGGAGCGCGCTGGCCCAGGGGGGCATCAGCGCGCGAGTGGTCCACCTGGTCCTGTCCGAGCCGGACGGCATCCATCGCGTCCAGGTTCTTCCCCCCATGAGAGCGAGCGAGCGGCAGCTCTTCTTGGAGCGCGAGCTGGGTCGCGAGATCGGCGGCAATCCGCTTCTCGGATACACGATCGTGAGGCAGGTCGAGGGAACGCCGCGAAAGGACGAAGTGCTGGTGGCCGCGGTCCCGCGCAAGAGGACGGATCAGACTCTGGCCGCGCTGATCGCCGCCCGGCTTGCTCCCCGCCTGGTGACCACGGCCCCCCTGGCCTTGTGGAGCGCGGCCCAGATCCTGTCGCAACCCTCCTTCGACCGCCCCACCGCGGCGGTCCACTGGGGGTTTCATGGCCTCACCGTCAGCGTGGCTGACGAGGGCGTGCTCAGGTTCTCCCGCGAAATTCCGCACCTTGCGGTTCCCGGTCTCGACGCCGGGGAGTGGTTCGTCACGGAATTCCAGCGCTCGATCCGCCAGTACATGCAGGCGGCTAAGGGGCGAGCCGTCGCCAGCGTTCTCGTGGGCTCGGTGGACGTTCGCCTGGAGCGGGCCCTTCCCGACGTGGAGGCCCGCCTGGGCCTGCCCGTCGTGAATCTGAACGAGGCTGTCCGGGCCCTGTTTCCGGAGGGCGCGGAAGGGGTGATGGCGCCCTCCCCGGGCGCCATCGTGCTCCCGCTCGGGGCGGCGCTGCTCGCCCCGAAGGCAACCCCCAACCTGCTGCCCCTGTCCATCCTCGCCCGGCGCCGGGTGGCACTGCTCAAGCGCGCGGCCGCGGCGGCGGCGGTGCTGCTCGTGGGTTCCCTGGGCTATTCCGCGTGGGGCGCGGCGCAGGAGGCGGCCAGCTACCGCAAGGCACTGACGAGGCTGACGGCCCAGAGGCAGGCCCGCCAGGCGGAAGCAGCCCAAGTGGAGCGGACCAAGCAGGAGCGGCAGACGCAGTACGAGCGCATCCGCCTGCTCAAGACCGATCCCCTCGGAGCGGCCCCGCTGGCGGAGGTTTTCAAGGAAATCAGCCGGGTGGCTCCGGGAGAGCTTCACCTGGATCGCCTGGCCCTCCGGCGGGATCACACCGGGCTGAGCATCCGGCTGACCGGGGCCGTCGAGTCCAGGGACCTGGCCCGGGCCCAGTCGGAGTTCAATCGCTTTTACTTCGGCCTCCAGGGCTCGCCGTTCTTTTCGCAGGTGATCTTCAATCCCCCCGCTGCTTCCAAGGTCATGCTCCAGCAGGGCCCGTCTCCAAGCGTGGAGGGGCGAACCGTGAGGGACATCCAGCGGCGCGCCGAGCTGGCCGAAGACCGCGAGGGGGTCCTGGGCAAGGGGAAAAAGCTGGCGTTCCAGCTGGAACTTCGCGTGAGGGAGATGAAGTAGGTGCCGTCGCTCCCCAAGCTTCCCGAATTTCAAAAGCTCCGCTTCGAGGTGCAGGTCGCGGTCGTGGCCGCGGCGCTGGCCCTCGTCGGCGTGGGCGGCTATGCGGGTCTCGTGGCCCCGAAAGATCGAGAGATCAGAACCCTCAAGGCCCAGCTCCTGAGGGAAGGGTCCGGCCCGCCGGCTCTGGTCCAATCCTCCCAGGCTGTGCCCCCCATCGCCGAGGAGGAACGGAAGCTCTGGAGGCAGCTCGAGGCGCGCCTGCGCCAGCGCTTCCCCGGCGAGAAGGATCTGCCCGGGGCCCTCGAGGCTGTCGCGGAGCTGGCGCGGTCCGCACGCATGGAGCTGAGCACGCTGCAGCTCCAAACCCCGACGGCGAAGCCGAGCGGTCCTCCCGCCGGACCTCCGGGCGGCGCTCCGAGCCAGCCGGCGTTCCAGGTTTCGCCGCCGCTCGCCCTCAGCCCGTCCGTCATCAAGCTGACGGCGTTTCACCGCTACCGGGATCTCGTCCAGTTCCTCGAGGGCCTTGACCGCCTCCGCGTTTTTGTGACCGTCGAGTCCCTGGAGGTGAAGCGGGAGGAGAGTCGGCTGAGCACCGAGATGACGCTCCGCACCCTCAGGTGGGAGACATCGTGAACGCGACAGCGGGCGTGACCCACCCCGACGCTCTCTAGCCCATGGACATTCGGCGCGTTCTGTTCATGGCGGTTCTGGTCGCGGGGCTCGTCTACGCCTGGATGACCTCTCCGCTCACCAAACAGTTCAGGGGTGGGGCAACGAAGCGACCTGCGGCCCAACGGGCCCTCCAGGCTGGCGCGGGGCAGCCCGGGGTCAGTCAGCCGTCCGCGGCCCCCCCAGCTTCCCCCCTCTCTCAGGACGAGCTGGCCCGGTGGCGCGGGACCCACGAGGGTGCCTGGAGTCGGGATCCCTTCCTGACCGCCGAAGAGGAGCAGGCGTTGCTCTCGCCGAAGCCCAAAGCCACCGGAGCCGCGCCCTCGGCTCCGCTGCCGTCCTACACCTTGAAGGCCGTCCTGATCTCAGAGGCCGGGAAGGTCGCCACCCTTGACGGGCGTGTCGTCAGTGAGGGTGAGCTGATCGGCGAGGAACGGCTCGTGGAAATCCGTCCGGACGGGGTGGTCCTGGAGCGGGCCGGCCAGCGCCGCCGGATCAGCCTCCCCGGGGGCGCCACCCCCATCGTCGAAACAGACTCGCGCCAGAAAGGCGGCGGAGGATAATGCCAGAGATGAGAACCCCGCGGCTCGGGATCCTGCTCGCTCTCCTCCTCCTCGGGGCGTGCGCAACGCCGCCGGTCAAGACCACCGAGCCCCAACCCCCTCAGGTTCCCCCGGTGGTGGAACGGCGGCTCCCCGAGCTGCCGGTAACCCAGGTGGAACAGGAAGTGGCGAAGGTGGAGCCCCGGAAGCTCTACACCCTCGCGGTGCGGGACGCGGACATCCGTGAAGTCCTCCTGACCTTCGGAAAGAAGACCGATCTCAACCTCGTGTTCGGGCCGGACGTCAAAGGCACGGTGACCGTGGATTTGAAGCGGGTGACCCTGGAGGAGGCCCTCGACTCCCTTCTCTCCCCCATCGGCCTCGGGTACGCGCGCGAGGGGAACTTCATCCGGGTCTTCGTGCCAGCCCCCGAGACCCGAATCTTCACCCTGAGCTACATCTCCACGACCCGCAGCGGCGGCGCGACCCTGAGCGCGACGGCGGGAGGGGCCGGGGGCGTGACGGTCGGGACGGCGGTCACCGGAGGCGGAGTCGCGGCTGGCGGCGGGGGTGGCGCGGGAGCGTCCAGCTCCGTCACCTCCGCTGACGTCGTGGACCTCTGGGGCGACATCGAGAAGAACCTGACCAACCTCATTTCGAAGGACGGCAAGGTGGTGGTCAACCGGACCGCCGGGATCGTGGCCGTCACCGACTTCCGCAAGAACATCCAGCGGATCGCCCGGTATCTCGAGCTCATCGAGGGGTCGGTCCAGCGCCAGGTCATCATCGAGGCGCAGATCGTCGAGGTCAAGCTGACCAAGGAGTATCAGGCCGGGATCAACTGGAGCCTGATCCCGCACAACCTCAAGATCAATCCCTTGGGGACCGAGCTGCGAGGGGCCCTGACGGGCGGCGGCATTTTAGGCCAGACCCTGGCTCCCACCGCGAGCCTCTTCCAGGTCGGGCTCGCGACCCGTGTGGGCGCGCAGACGATCCAGCTGCTCCTGAACGCCCTGTCCAAGCAGGGCACCGTGACCATCCTGTCGAGCCCGAAGATCTCCACCCTGAACAACCAGAAGGCCGTGATCAAGGTGGCGACCGACGACGTCTTCTTCACGACGACGCGGACCCGGGAACCGGTCACCGGCCTGGAGACCACGACGGTGACCCCCCAGACCATCACCGAGGGGATCGTCCTCGACGTGACCCCTCAGATCGCCGACGACAACACCGTCATCATGAACATCCGCCCGAGCATCTCCGAGCGGGTGGGCCAGGCCACGTCTCCGGACGGGAGCATCGTGCCGATCATCGCGGTCCGCGCGACCGATACCGTGGTGCGGGCGCAGGATGGGCAGACCGTGATCATCGGCGGCCTGATGCAGCACAAAAGTAGCCGATCCACCACGGGCGTTCCCGGAATGCAGGACGTGCCGGTCTTGGGGGGGCTGTTCAGGCAGCGGGCGGATGAGGGGAGCAAAACCGAGCTGGTGATCCTGCTGACTCCCGCCGTGGTCATCGGCCGCCGGGCAAGCGAGCTCTCCCCGACGGAGCTGGAGTTGCTCCGGGAGGCTGGTGGCGCCCGCGCGCTCCGCCGCTGAGGCGCCGGGGGACATCCGAGGCCGCAAATGTATGAGGCGTTCTACGGGCTCAGGGAAAAACCCTTCAGCCTGACCCCCGACCCCAAGTTCTTCTACCTCTCCCAATCGCACCGGGACGCCCTCGACCACCTCCTCTACGGCATCCAGCAGCGGGAGGGGTTCATCGTCATCACGGGGGACGTCGGGACGGGAAAGACCACGCTCTGCCGCGCCCTCCTCGGGAAGCTCGACGAACGGACCAAGACCGCTCTGATCTTCAACCCCATGCTGTCGCAGGAGGAGCTGCTCCGCTCGATCCTCCAGGATTTCGGCCTCCGGGGCGCCGGTGCGACGAAGAAGGAGCTGATCGATGAGCTCAACGAGTTCTTGATCCGGCTCCTCACCGAGGGCCGGAACGCCGTCCTCATCGTGGACGAGGCTCAGGATCTGTCCGAGCAGATCCTGGAGCAGATCCGGCTCCTCTCCAACCTGGAAACCGAGAAGGAGAAGCTCATCCAGATCATCCTGGTCGGACAGCTCGGCCTGCTCGATCTCCTGAGCGCGCCCGGGTTGAAGCAGCTCAACCAGCGGGTCTCGGTCCGCTTCAAGATCCGTCCCCTCTCCCCGCACGAGACGAACCAGTACATCTTCCACCGGCTCCTGGTGGCCGGGTCCACGGGAGAGGCGATCTTCTCCCCGGCGGCCCTCCAGGCCATCTACCGCTACTCGCAGGGGGTGCCTCGCCTGGTCAACCTGGCGTGTGACCGGGCGCTGCTCCAGGGGTTCGTGGATCAGGACTCCCGGATCACCGCCGAGCGGGTGAACCTGGCCCTGAAGAGCCTCGACCAGGAGGTAGGGATGGGACCCGCCGGGTTCACGCCGCGACGCTCCGCGTCGCGGGCCGCCCAGCTCGTCCTCGTGGCGATGCTCGTCCTCGTGGCCGGGTTCGCGGGCGGGTGGCTTAGCGCCAGGGGGTGGCTCAGCGCCAGCCAGCCCGGAGCCCCGGGATCTGTACCCCCCCGACAGGAAGCGGCGTCCGAGGACACGCCGGCCGGATCACCCTTTACCGTGTTTGTGAGCAGCCATCGGACTGAGGCCGAGGCCCGCGACGCCGAGCGACAGCTCCAGCAGCGGGGGTACGACCCGTTCACGGCCGTCAGAGCCGGCAGCGCGGGAGAGCGAAGCTACTGGGTGTTCGCCGGCCGCTTCCGGGACCTGGAGGGGGCCAACAGGACCCGCGAGCGGCTGGCCAGGCAAGACGGATATTCCGAGACGCAGATCATGCGGGTGGCGGAAGCCGTGAAGAAGGAGCAATGAGTCTCATCGCCGATGCCCTCAAGCGGGCCCAGCAGGGGATCGCTGGCCGCCTTCCCCCGCTCCCCGGCAATCGGTCTCCACGGTCTGGCCGAGGAGCGGAAGGGCTGCCGGGGCGAAGGGTTCTCTTCATCATCGGGTTCATGGGCGTCGGCGGGACGCTTGTGATCGGTGCTCTGTGGCTGACGACGCCCCGAAAGAGCGCTTCGCTCCGGACCGCGGCCCCGCCCCCGCTGATCGTAGGGGAAACCCAGCCGGCACCCGGATCGGCCGCGGAGAAGGCGGAGAAGGCGAAAGGGACGAAGGCCCAGGCGTCCCCCAAGGTCAAAGACGAGACGACGATCACGGATGTTCTTGCGGCGCTCCAGCTCAAGCCCGAGGAGACGCTCCCTGGTGCGCCGCGCGAAGACCGGGGGGGCGTCGCGCGCGCCACCCGCAAGCCGGACCCGCGCCGGGAGATCGCGCTCCAGCGCGCGCGCGATGCCCTGGAAGGTGACAAGCCGCCGGCGCCGTCAGGCGGGTCGGCGCCGGTCGCGTCCCCTGGCCGCGCGGCGTCTCAGGAAGCAGGCCCCGCTCAAGCTGTCGCAAAGGCGGAGGCGACGAAGGCGGGGCCGCCGCCGCCCCCTCCGACCCTCGAAGTGCACGCCTCGGGGAAAGAGGCGCTGCGGTGGTTTGCCGAAGGCCTTCGCCATCAGCGGGAAGGGCGATATGTCCAGGCCATCGAGGAATACGAGAAATCCATCGCCGCGGATCCCCGCAACCTTGAGGCGTACAACAACCTGGGCGTCCTCTTCAAAGAGACCGGCCGCCTGGACCAGGCCGCCGAAGCCTTTCAGCGGGCCCTCGCCGTCGATCCCAAATACGAGAAGGCCCTGAACAACCTCGGGGTCGTCCGCTACCTGAAGGGGCAGTACGAGGAGGCGATCAGCCTGTTCAAGCGGGCCATCCTCATCAACTCGGAGAACCTGGAGAGCTACACGAACCTGGGCATCATCTACTTGCTGGCCGAGCGGCTGGAGGACGCGCGCGGGGCATTCGAGCGCGCCCTCCAGCTGGATCCCAAGCACGCGGAGACCCACTACAACCTGGCCCTCCTCTACGAGCGGCGCGGGATCTGGCCGAAAGCCTTCACCCATTACCAGCGGTTCATCGAGTTGGCCTCGCCCAAGCACGCGGCCCTCGTCGCGAAGGTGAGAGAGCGACTCCAGGCGCTGTCGCAGCGTCGGTCGTAGGCAGGTAGCCGGGTGCGGCCGGTCCGCGCGGCCGGGCATGATCGGGTGAAGAGTGGCATCGAGTTCTATAATTGTGGGGCACCCTAATGGGAGGGGCGACATGGACGATCGGCTGGCTGATGTGGAGCGGAACCTCGCGGAGCTGCAGCGGGGGATGACTGAGTTTCGTCGGGACGTGGCTCAGCGGATGGACAAAGGCTTCAGATGGTCGATTGTCACCATGGCCGTCGGCCTGATTATCACCTGGTTCGGCATTTACATGCTCCTCTCGAGGAGCGCGACCCTTCTGAAGAAGTTCCTGCTCTCCTGAGGGGGTCTTGGCGTAGACGGACATGACTGCCACACCGCGGGAACGTGACACCCGCCGCTGGACGTAGCGCCATGGTGAGGCCCGGGGTAACCCGGCAGCTCATCCGCTCGGTCAGACGGGTCACCGGAATCCGCCTCACGATCTTCCTGCCCCTGTTTCTGATGGGGCTGGTCGTCGCGGTCGGGCTCTGGGCTATCCGCCTGACCACCGCCGCGGTCGGCAAGTCGAGCATCTCGCAGCTTTCGGTCGCCGAGATCCAGGCGCTGCGCGAGACCGCGTTCCTCGTGGTCGGCGTCGGCGGCGGAGGGGCGCTCTTGCTCGGGATCCTCCTGGCCATCGCCATCAGCCGGCCGATCCGGACGCTCCTGAAGCGGAGCGAGCGGGTCATCCCGGTCTCGCTCCCGCGCGCCCCGGTGAAGAAGATCGACGAGCTGTCGAGCCTGAGCAACACCCTGAACCATCTGCTTCTCTCCTTCGAGAAGTACGCGCGCGTCTCGGATATCTTCGATCGCCTCCCGGAGGGAATCCTGGCGGTGAGCCCCGGCGGCGAGATCCTGGGCGCCAACGCGGAGGCCCAGCGGATCTTCGGGCAAGGGCCGGACGGACTGGTCGGGACACGTCTCGCGGACCTCGTCGAGCGCGGCCAGGCGGAGAACGACCGCTTCCTCGGGCTGTGGCAACGCGCGGTCGACCGGACGCCGACCACCTTCTCCCATCTCACGCTCCAGCGAAAGGACGGCACCCGCGTGGACGTTCGGGGGAGCCTCGCCCTGTCCGAGTCGCCGGGCGGGCCCGGGGAGGAGGTGATCCTGACCGTTCAGGACCTGGCCCGGGTTCGCACGATCCAGGGTGAGGTCCGTCGGGTGGACCAGCTGGCCGCGCTGGGAGCGCTTGCGGCGAGCATCGTTCACGAGATCGGGGGCGCGGTCCTGGCCATCCAGACCCTCGTGGATCTCATCGCCTCCCAGATCCCTGAGCAGAGCCCCCAGTCCCGCTACGCGGAGAAGATCCAGGGCGAGCTGGATCGGATCCGGCGCCTCGCGGATGAGATTCGGACCCTCGCCCAGGTCGAGCTCCGCGAGCCGGTCCCGTGTCAGGTGGAAAATCTCGTGGCTGAGACCCTGTGGCTAGCCGAGACCCGCTTCCGGGAAAAAGGGATTACCGCGACCAAGCGCATTGCCGCGGACCTCCCACCCGTCCTCGGCGATCCCGATCGTCTGAGCCGGGCGTTTCTCAACATCCTCACCAACGCCTTCGAGGCGACGCCGGCAGGGGGCCGCGTGGCGGTGGAGGTGGCTGAAGAGGCGGCACCCGACGACCTCGGCGCGGGACGGCTCATCGCGGTACGGATCGTGAACACCGGCTCGCACATCCCGCCCAGAGACCTCGACCGCATTTTCGACCTCTTTTACACGACCAAAAAAGAAGGGTCGGGGCTCGGCTTGCCCGTGGCGGCCCGCGCGGTGGCGGATCACGGCGGGAAGATCACCGCCAGGAGCTCGCCCGAAGAGGGGACCCAGTTCACGCTCTTTCTCCCCGCCGCCAGGGCTGCAGCACCTCCGTGACCAGCTCGTCGCCGGAGTCCATCGCGATCCTTCTGGTCGAGGACGAGGAGCCCGTCCGTTTCGCGCTGGAGACCGCGCTCAAAGAGCAAGGGTACGCGGTCGAGGCGTGCGCGAACGCGGAAGAGGCCCTCGAGCGCCTCCACACCCAGACCTTCGACATCGCCATCACCGACGTGAAGCTTCCCGGGGCGAGCGGCCTCGACTTCGTCAGCCGCGCCAGAGCCCTGAGCCCGGAGCTGATCCTCGTCGCCATGTCGGGAGTCGCGACCAAGAATCAGGCCATCGAAGCCCTCGCGCGCGGCGCGTACGACTTCTTCTCCAAACCGTTCAGGCTCGAGGAGCTCAAAGTGGTCATCGCTCGGGCCTTGGAGCGGCGGCAGCTCCAGCGCGAGGTCCAGCGACTCCGGGACACTCTCCAGCGCCGGTACGACTTCCCCAGCCTGGTCGGGCAGAGCGGGCGGATGGAGGAAGTCTTCGCGTCCCTCAGCAAGGTGATCCGTACCCACGTGACGGTCCTGATCCAGGGCGAGAGCGGAACCGGAAAGGAACTGGTGGCCGAGGTCATCCACCAGAACGGCCCGCGCAAGGGAGGGCCGTTCATCAAGGTGAACTGCGCCGCCATCCCCGAAGGGCTTCTCGAGAGCGAGCTGTTCGGTCACGAGCGAGGCGCCTTCACCGGGGCCACGACACAGAAACCGGGAAAGTTTGAGCTGGCGCACGGGGGCACCCTCTTTCTCGACGAGGTCGGAGATATGGCGCTGGCCACCCAGGCCAAGATCCTCAGGGTCCTCGAGGCCCGGGAGATCTATCGGGTCGGGGGAACCCGGCCCCTGAAGGTGGATGTGCGCATCATCGCCGCCACGAACAAGTCCCTGGCTGACGCGGTCCAGCGCAAGGAGTTCCGCGAGGACCTCTACTACCGCCTCAACGTCTTCAGCATCGTCCTCCCGCCCCTCCGGGAGCGCGCCGGGGACATTCCCCTTCTTGTCGAGGCCGCTCTCCGGGAGATCGGCGATACCGCGGGGAAGATGGTGAAGGGAGTCTCCCCGGAGGCGCTCGAGCGGCTGATGGCCTATTCGTGGCCGGGAAATGTGCGAGAGCTGAGGAACACCATCGAGCGGGCGACGGTCCTGTGCGACGGAGACCTGATCCAGGCAGAGGACCTTCCGGTTCACCTCCAGGCCTCCCCCGAGCCAGGACCTGAGGATCACGGGAAGGCGAAGCACCTGGATGACCGGCTGGCGGAGATGGAGCGCACCCTGATCACCGAGGCTCTCAGGGAGAGCCGGGGCGTCCAGGCCCAGGCGGCAAGAAAGCTCGGGATCAACGAGCGGAGCCTCTGGTACCGCATCAAGAAGTTCGGCATCGACCCCGACAGCTTCAAACCTTGAAACGACGATTTGGGGCCGCCTCGGGGCGTGTCGCAGTAATGCTCTTCGAGCGTGCACCCACGCCTTCGGCGTGGGTACCCGGCCCGCGCAATTGACTCGGGCCTCGCGCGGCGGGTGGCCTGCCTCGCGGCATGGCCGAACCCGCCACGCTCGAACCACCATCCGGGGGAGGCCTCGGAGGGGGACACCCGCGCCTTCGGCGCGGGTAGCCGGGTCCCCTCCGATTGTCCTCGGGGCCCGAAGGCTGGCCACAGAAGATGTGGGGCCCCTACAAAATTTGCAGAAGGGTTGCCCCCTCGTGGCTTTGAGACCCGGCCGGAACCGTGCTCTCAACGTCTGTATATTGCCATAAAATCAAATAGTTACATCTTGTTCCCCGCATTGGCGACGGGAAAGCTAGGGTGGCTCGATTGTTGCTGTCCTTGGGTGGTCGGACAACCGGCATGATCGGTGAGCCGAGAACCAACGGAAGCAGAGGAGACAAAAGAATGGGGCGATTCACAAGCTTTCTCAGAGGGTTCCTCAAGCCGTTGCGGGATACCAGAGGGGCCACGCTCTATGAGACGACGGCGGTCGTCGCCATGACCGCGGTCATGGCCGCAGTGGCGATCCCCATGGCGCTCCAGAGCATTGAGAACTCGAAGGTGAGCAGGGCCGCCAACGAAGTCCTGACCATCAGCAACGCCATCTCCAAGTTCCAGGAGCACACCGGCCGCATCCCGGGCGAGATGGAGATCAAGCGGGCGGGGAGCAGCCTTTGCTTCCTCCAGAGCGGCGTGCCGGGCACTGACCCGAGCACGAGCACGCTCCTGCCCCAGGTGGATAGCCTGGGCACCGCGAGCAAGCCCTTTGACGCCAGCGAGTTCCTGGGACGGCCGTGCAACACGATCACGGCGACCAATGTCCTGAATCTGAACAGCTTTCTAGTCCAGAAGCCCAGCGAGTCCGACTATCCGGGCTGGAACGGCCCGTACATGGAGCCCATCGCCAGCGACGGGTGGGACCGGGCCTACATCTTCAATCCTCTCCCTCTGATGTTCGCCAGCAAGGTCCCGGACCCCGGGCTTGGCCAGTCCGCAGACACCGCCGGAAAGATCGGCTACGGCTGGGTCCTCACCGTCGGGCCCGACAGGTTGCTCCAGACCGCGCTGACCATGGCGCAGCTTGATCCTAACGGCGACGACATCGGGAGGAACCTGGGCGCTCGAATCATCAAGTCGGCCGGCGGCGCGACCGCGGCGAGCCAGTAACGGGACAGCGTCGGGGTGGGAGTGAGGGTGCGATGAAGCGCGACAGCGGGATGACGGGGTGGGTCGGGAGGGCGGTCAGGCGCCTCCTGAGAACCCTCAGGGACTCGCGCGGTGTGACTCTCTACGAGACCACGGCAGTCGTGGCTATGACGGCGGTGATCGCCGCCGTGGCTCTGCCCGTGGCTATCGACCGGATCGAGAACGCCAAGGAGGGCCGTGCAGCCAGTGAGGTGCTGACCCTGGCAAACGCCATGATGAGGTTCTTCGAGGAAACTGGCCGGTGGCCTGGAGAAGCCGAGATCCGGACTCCGGGGAGTGCCTTCTGCTTCCTCCAGACCGGGGTGCCGAGCGCTGACCCGAACACGGGCACCCTCCTCCCCGACACGAGGAACCTGGGGCTGATTGACGCCCGGGACTTTCTGGGCCGGACGTGCGACAGCGTCTCCCCCATCAACACGCTGAACGTCAACGACTATCTGGTCCGGAAACCTGCCGCGGTAAACTACCCCAACTGGCGCGGCCCCTACATGGAGCCCATCGCCAGCGACCCGTGGGACCGGGCTTACCTGTTGAACGTGCTCCCGCTGATCTTTTCGGGCGAGGTGGAGGATCCCGGCCTGGGGAAATTCTCGGACACCGGGGGGAAACTCGGGTTTGCCTGGGTCCTGTCCGTCGGGCCCGACCGGCTCCTTCAGACACCGTTGACCGCGTCCCAGCTCGCCGCGGGCTCTGACGACGTCGGGAAGAGCCTCGGCAAGCGGATCGAGAGCTCGGCGGGAGGCAAAAGCGCGAAGGCGCTGACGCCAAGCACGCCCACCGGCGTGCAGCCGTAATAGGAACGTAATAGGAACGATGGAAAAGGTAGGAAAGAAGACGAGAGGGGGGAACACATCCATGCGTGGACTCAGTGGGACGCTGCGAAAGATCCGGGGGGAATACGGCGTCACGATGATGGAGCTCATCGTGATCCTGGGGGTCCTTAGCGTGCTGGCCGCAATCCTGGCCCCGATGGTGATAAACTATCTGGACGACGCCAAGAAGCAGAAGGCTCTGTCTGACGTCATGACCCTTCAGGGCACCATCCTCAGGCTTACCAAGGACGTGGGCCACTTCCCGCTCTACAAGGACGGGACCCAGACCACCGGGAAGCTGGACTGGGAGCTGCTCCAGGGCCCTGGCAACGACCCTCAGGACCACGACAGCAAGAAGTGGCTCAACGCTCAGGGAAAGACCGACGACCTCGAGAACCACCTGATCAAGAACAACCCCGGTTCCAAAAAGTACGAGACCGACCCAACGAAGAGTCGCTTCCTCTGGCGGGGTCCCTACATGGAGCTGATCGGCGTGGACCCCTGGGGGAACCGGTACCTGGTAAACATCAAGAACGCTGACCCCGCGGACAATCCGGCGAAGGTGGTCTGGGTCCTCACGGCTGGCCCCAACGGTAAGATCGAGACCGACCCGGACTCGCTCGCGGACTCCGGGGCTCTCCCTGTGAATGATGACATTGCTGTCAGGATTAAATAGCGGCAGGGTAAGGTTTCTTGACCACCCCAAACCAGTAAGGAGGACGCGAGAATGGAACGGATCAGCCGAGTGGTCAGAGCAGTGCTGAGGCACTTCAGGGACTCCCGCGGCGCGACCCTCTACGAGATCACCGCGGCTGTCGCCATGGCCGGGATCCTGGCCGCCGTGGCGGCGCCCGTGATCATCGAGCGCGTCGGGGAGGCTAAAGTCGCCCGGGCCGTTGGCGAGATCGACGCCATCTGGGCCGGGATGCAGAACTTCCAGCGGGACACCGGCAAGATGCCCGGCGAGGCGGAGGCGGCGTTTCTCCTCTTCACCGGTACCACAGGGACTGTTCATGCTGCGCTCCCTGATATCAGCGACGGTGCCATCACGGTTGGAAGCGTGAGCCTCAGCGGCACCAGCCCTACGTGTTCGTCCGACAAGTGCAAGAACATCAATGACTACCTGGTGAGGGACCCGAACACTGTTTTCGGAAAAGTAGACGGAAAGGACAGGTACCAGAACTGGAAGGGTCCCTACACCGATGAGATTCTCACTGATCCCTTTGACCGCGCCTACATCACGAACGTGGCGCCATTGTACAAGCAGGAACCGGCGGGCAGCGCCGGAGGCGTGGGCGGCAGCTGCGGGTTTGGCTGGATCATCACCGGCAGCGCTGACCGGGTGCTGGAGACGAAGCTGACCGACACCGCGTTGCATCCGACCTCCGACGATATCGGCAAGAACAAGGGAAAGAAGATCGGTCCAGGAGCTGGTTGCTCATAAGGCGACCCACCGTGAAAGCCTACCCACCCGGGGATGATCAACGCGCCATCTCCGGGCGGGTAGGCGGACCGCTGAACCCAGTTGAGCACCGCTGTCAGGGAGCCAGGGAGAGCATGAGTCGATCAAAGGTCAGAGGCAAGGGGTCGGGCGCCAGCGGCTTCACGCTGCTCGAAGTAGTGATCGTCCTGGCGGTCCTGGCGGTGATCGGCGCGATCCTGGCCCCGATGGCCTATCAGCTCCTCGTGGCCGAGCGCGCCAGCGCCGTCGAGGACGAGCTTCAGGCGATCTACCAGGCCGTCGTCGGCAACCCCGAGAAGGGGATCTTCGGTTATGTGGGGGATGTGGCGAAGTACCCGGCGAGCCTTGTCGACCTGGTCGCCGTCTCCAGGGATGCCAACGGGATCCCGATGGATGCCAAGGGAAACCAGATCCCGGGCTGGAGGGGGCCCTACCTCCAGAACGTCCGCTTGGAGAACGGCCTCCACACCGATCCCCTGAACCGCCCCTACGAGTACTTCCTCGTCCCCGTGGACAGCGGGGTTGGTAACAAGTTTGCGGTCATCAGCCGGGGCCTCGACGGCGTTTCGACGAACACTGCCGACAACCCGAACTTCAAGGACAATTATACCGGGCCGGCTCCCACTGACCCCACATATACCAGCGACCACCCTGAGAATGTCGACAACGCCGTCTTCCCCAAGCCGACGCCACCGAATCCCGGTGCCTTCAATCTGACGAATCCCGAGGCCCTCAACGTGATCGTCAGCGGAGACGTGGCGCTGAACATCCTCAACTTCGACAATAACCCCAAGGTCAACGCCTTTGTCCCTGCCTGCCCCCAGCTCTTCAACGTCACGGCTACTTCGGTGGCTCGGAAAGCTGTGGAGGCTGACCTGCCCTACGTCCAGGGGCTCACGGTTGACCTGGTCCAGGGCCAGTACAGCACGGTGATTACCCCCCAAGACCAGAGAACCGTCTCCTGGACCGAGACCCTGACGGTTCTGCCCGCGGCGACTCTGACGCGGACGCTGAACCTGACCGGTCTGGACTCGAGCGGGACTCCCCTCTTCAACCTCGTTGTGGCGAACAAGTTTTCCGCAACGAACGTGGAGGTCCTGGAGTTCGACACCAAACTGAAGAGCACCGACAATAAAACGAAGGTCAACGCGGGCGAGACCAAGACCTTCACGCCCCACGGCTGCGGCCAGATCTATATCAAGGCAACCGGCGACAGCAAGATCATGCCGAAGAATGCCGTGGTGGACCAGTTCGTCATGCCCTACGGCCACTTCACCCGCAACGTGGGGACGGACGCCGCCAACGTGACGATCGTCAACAGGGTCGAGAAGCGCCTGAAGGTCTTCCGTAACAAGATCCTGATCGGGACGGTGCCGCGCGGCGATGTCCACGACGACGAGGGCAAGAAGCACCCGCACATCAAGACCAAGACCTTCAAAGACCTCATGGCCGGCGACCTGGTCGAGGTCACCGACAAAGACCTGATCCTCCTCGCCTCGCTCATCCTCGCGGCGGGCGACAACACCCTGACCGTCCAGTAGGCCGGTGTCGGACAAGATCCTGGTCGTCGACGACGAGCCGGTAGTGGCCGAGACCGTCGCCGAGGTCCTGCGAGCGGCGGGCTACGAACCTGAGACGAGCACCGACAGCGTGGCCGCGGTCAGGCAGCTCGCCGCGGCCGCCTACGACCTGATCGTCAGCGACATCATGATGCCGGACCTGACCGGGCTCCAGCTCCTCTCCCTGATCAAGGCGCGCAGTCCATCCCCCGAGGTGATCCTGATCACGGGTTTCTCGACGCGGGAGCGGGCCATGGAGGCGCTGGAACGCGGGGCCTTCGCGTATATCGAGAAACCCTTCGACTCGGCCGAGCTGCTGGAGCGGGTCAAGCAGGCGCTCTGGAAGCGGTGGCTGGCCGTGGAGTGGGATTCGCATCCCGAGGGCTCGTAGCCCCCTCGCCTCTCACGCCTGCTGAGCGTTCCGCATCGCTTCGCCCAATCCTTCCCGCGTGAGGAACGATGCTGCCCCGCTGGTTTGTCCTAGCGTTGATCATCTGGTTGGGGCTCTGGGTGGGGAGCTTCCTCAACGTCGTGATCTACCGGGTCCCGCGCGGAGAGTCGGTGGTCAAGCCCCGCTCGCGCTGCCCGCGCTGCGGCACGATGATCAGGTGGTACCAGAACCTCCCGCTCTTGAGCTTCGTGCTGCTGCGCGGCCGGTGTGCGTACTGCGGCGTCGGGATTTCCTGGCGCTACCCGCTGGTGGAAGCGGTCACGACTCTCTTCTTTGTGCTCACCTACCTGACCATCGGGTTGGGTGTCCGGATGCTGCTGGTCTGGTTTCTCGTCTCGGCGCTACTGGCCATTTTCTTCATCGATCTGGATTTCGGAATCATCCCCGACCGGATCACGCTCCCCGGCATCGCGCTTGGCCTCGCGTTTGCCGCGCTCACCCCCGGGCTCGGATGGGTGGAAGGCGCGCTCGGGAGCGTGGCCGGCGCCTGGGCCCTGTGGCTGGTCGCCTTCATCGGTGATGTTCTCTTCAAGGAGCGAGGCGTCCGCGGAGCCGATATAAAGCTGGCCGCCATGGTGGGAGCGTTCATGGGCTGGGACAGGCTGGTCGCGACCCTTTTGGCGGCCTCGGTGCTGGCGCTCGTGTGGCTCGGGGTGTCAACCCTCCTGCTGCGCGGGAAGGTCCAGAGGCATGCCACTCGCGTGGGACCGTAC
Source organism: Candidatus Rokuibacteriota bacterium (assembly GCA_016209385.1). Lineage (NCBI taxonomy): Bacteria > Candidatus Rokuibacteriota > Candidatus Rokuibacteriota bacterium. The sequence goes on along the minus strand of JACQWB010000224.1, from coordinate 14,950 downwards.
GTGAGCATTGCCGCGCTCGTCACGTTCCTTTTTGGCGACCGCCTCATTCGGTTCTGAGAGGACGCTGACAACTCCTGGTCGCGCGCGCACCCACTTCGTGGGTACCCGGCCGGTGCAAGTTTTGGGGGGAGGCACCGGAAGGGGGCGCGAGCCCCCCTCCAAGTGGTCTACCGCCGGCTTTGCCGGCGCAATCTGTGGGGGAGGCTTCGGAGGGGGTCCGGGTACCCACGCCGAAGGCGTGGGTGTCCCCCTCCGACTATTCTACCGGCCAGCGACGATGCGGTTGGGGAACCCCAGCTCCCGGTAGTGGCCGCTCAGCTTGTCCGACTGAGCGACGTCGAGCCGCGCCGCCGTCCGGATAACGTAGAGCGGGGCCCTTCCCTCCGCGCGGACGATCCTCGCGCCGTAGCCTTTCCCCCTGGCCGCAAGCGCGCGCTGGACCACCTCGCGCAGGACATCCGGACCCTCGCTGAACACAAACCCCGCGTCGCCCTCCCGGGGCGAAGCGGAGCCGCCAGGCCTGGCGCCGAGCTGGGCCCTCGCCTCTCCGGCGTCGGCGAGGTTTGGGAACGGACCGATGATCAGCGTGTAGAGCCCGTCGTCCAGATGGCTGGTGACCCGCAGGGTCGGCAGGCCCGCGTCTTTCAACCGCCGCTGGTACGCGTCGGCCTCCCCGAGCGTAGCGAAGGGCGGAAACTCGATGCCGTACCGCCGCGGGGTGGCCGGGGCTTCCGCGGCCGGCTCCGGCGTGGCTTCCTTCGGGGGTGGGGCCGGCTGACGCGCCGGCGGTGTCGCGGGGGCTGGCGCCGGCGCCTGGGCGGTCGGCGCCTGCGGGGCCACCTGGATTACCAGGGGTTGCTCCTGCCTGAGCTGAGCGCGGACAGGGGGCTTCTTCGGGAACAGGCGGGGATACCAGACGTATAGGCCGAGCCCGCCGATGACCACCATCCACACGACGAAGATCAGGAGCTTTTTGTTTCCCATCGCGAAGGCCATTTTCCCGAAAGGCGTCGCCGGCTGTCAAGGCTGGCCGTGGAGGAAGTCCCCGGGGTCCGCTCACTTCGCCCGGACCGACGCGCTGCCCCTCAGCAAGGATTTCTCGGCCATCCTGGCCGCGTCGCTTCCCGGGAACTCGCGGATCAGCCGCTCCCATGCCTCCCGGGCCCGTCGCGGCTCATAGAGATTCCGATAGCAGACGCCGAGCTGGTAGAGCGCGTCGGGTGCCTTGCGTCCCCCCGGATACCGGTCCAGGACATTCGTGAACTCGATCAGCGCCTGACGGTAGTCCCGGTGGGCCAGGTAGGCGGCGGCGATCCAGTACTGGGCGTTCTCAGCCAGGGGATGCTTGGGAAAGCTCTGGATGAGCTCGGTAAACTCCAGAACCGCCTGCCCGAGATTTCGCGACTGATAGTGGGCCTGGGCCGAGGCATAGAGCCCCTCGGCTCCCTCCGCGGGCGCGCGGACGGTCGGCCTGGCCACCTGCGCGGTCAGGGCCTCTACCGCCCCCTGTACCTCCTTGATCGTCCTCTCGAACTCAGCGAGCCTGGTCTCCAGCGGCTCGATCCGTTGGCCAAGGGCTTCGAGCCTCCGGAGGTGTTCCCCGAACCTGGTCTCCCACTCGGTGACCAGCGAGATGGTTTGAGTCAGGTTCCGGCTGGCCGCCTCCACCGTTGTCTGGAGCGACGCCAGCTCGGCTTGAAGGTGCTTCACCGACCCGCGCGAGGCGCACCCGGACAGGAGGACCAGGAGCCCGAGGCACGCGCCCCACGCAAAGTGGCGTCGATCCTCCAGGGCTCGCCTCATGGGCGTCCCAGGGCCCTCACGCGTTCGCGCACCTGGTCTCTGAGGGCGGAGGACTGTCCCTCCGTGAGCTCCAGGAATCGCCGATAGTGCAGGACAGCCCCGGCCCGGTCCCCCACCTCCTCCAGGAGGCTCGCCAGGTTGAGGTGGCCTTCGGGCAGTCGCTCCCGTATCCGAAGGACTCTGGTCAGGACCGCGCCGGCCTCGTCCCGGCGTCCGAGGCGTTTCAGGATCAAGGCCAGGTTCACCCCGCTCTCGACTCTCGCCGGCTCTCGCTCCCACGCGGTGCGAAGGATGGTGAGGGCGCGCCGGAACTCGCCTCGCATGTGGAGGACGAGCCCCAGGTTATTGAGGAAGCGGGCAGTCTGTGGAGCGAGGCCGCGCGCCTTCTCGAACTCGCTCTGGGCCTCCTCGAGGCGTCCCAGCGCGAGATAGGCGAGACCGAGCTGGTTGTGCGCTTCGGGAAACGAGGGGGCCAGGGCGAGCGCCTCCCGGTAGTGCGCGATAGCGTCTGCGACCCGGCCCTCCCGTTCGAGCCGCGCGCCTTCCCGAAGGTGGCCTACGGCCCGAGCGGGCGGTCCGACTTCTTCGACCTCCAGGACGATGGGTGGTTTCCCCTCCGGAGCGCGTTCGCTTTGGGGGGGTCGGGCCTCAGGCGTGGGAGACGGGTCGCGAGGGCCGGGTGACGAGCTGTGTGAATCGGCATGGGGCAAACCGCGCGACTTGAGGGCCTCGTATCGCGCCAGCACCTCGTTCACGAACCCGACCGTTTCCGGGTACGGCGGGATGCCTCCATGCTGGCGGACCGGGGCCTCGCCCGCGTTGTAGGCGGCCAGGGCCAGGCGGATGTCGCCGGCGAAGCGATCGAGCTTCTCCCTGAAGTAGCGCGCGCCGCCTTCGATGTTCTCCCAGGGATCGTCCATTTTGGCGACGCCGAGCTCGTCAGCCGTCGCGGGCATGAGCTGCATCAACCCCCGCGCCCCCTTGCGGGACACCGCGCTCGGGTTGAAGTTCGACTCCACGCTGATGATGGCCGCGATGAGGGCCGGGTCCAGGTTGTACACGCGGGCGATCTCGACGATGCCCGGTCCGTAACCGACCGTCTGGCCCATGGCGGGGTTGGCGAGCGGGAGGACCACGATCGCCGCCAGGGACCAGATGCTAACGCGAGGAAATCTGCGGTGTCCCACGCCGGCGCTGTGCTATGGTACGGTGGTGAAAGAGATGGAGCGGAGTGGAGGGGACGACATGGTCCAGCGCCGAGCTGACGCGGGGGAGGCAGATCGACTCCATCCGTGTGATGTTAGCATGCCCCGGCCCCGGCACTCTCCAACTTTCCCCGTACGTCGGCGTCGCCCCGGGGTCAGCCGGAGTCATCCGTGCACGGGCGACGCCGCTCGTGCGTGAGTAGCCCGGGAGGGAAGGACGTGGAGGACCCCCGCATTCTCGTCGTGGATGACGAGTCCGAAGTCCTTGACGTCATGGTGGACGTGCTCAAGCAAGAAGGCTATGCTCCGCAGGCCACGACCGATAGCCGGGAGGCCTCCCGGCTTCTGGAGTCCACCGCCTTCGATGTCATCATCAGCGATATCATGATGCCGCACCTGAACGGCCTTCAGCTGCTGGAGCTGGCCAAACAGCAGAACCCCAACGTCCAGGTCGTCCTGGTCACCGGATACTCGACGCGCGAGGTCGCCCTCGAGGCCTTGAGCCGAGGAGCGACCGGGTACATCGAAAAGCCCTTCCACACGGACCAGCTCCTGGCGTCCGTCCGGGAGGCGATCTGGCGCTGGCGCGTGAAGCGGGACCCGAAGAGCCTAGGGTGATGCGGCGCGCTCGACGGGGATGACCGCGTTGGGCAAGCCGTGGCGTCTGAACTCCCGGCTCTTCTCCTGCGCGGTCTTGAGGTCGTAGGCCGTCGTGAGGCGCACGGTGAAGACCGGAGCAGCTCTCCCCGCTGTTTCGATCCGGACCCTGAACCCGTCCCTCCGCAGCTGCCCGGCCAGGTCCACCGCCTCGCGCAACGGATAGCGGGCGTCCACGCTGACGGCGATCCGGCCTTGGCCATCGTGCTCCACCGGGACCAGTGGAAGCGCCGGGTGTCGCAGCCTGAGCTGCTCCAGGGTGTCCCGGGCCTCGGCCCGCGTGGGGAACTCGCCGAGCTTGAGGGCGTACAGGGCGCCGGGGGAGCGCTTGCGGTAGCGGGTCGTCGGGGCGCCGAGCTGCTTCAGCCGGTTCTCGATGTCTTCGGCTTCGCTGACCGTCACGAAGCTCCCGAAGTGGAGGGTGAAGGCGCCAGGCGGCTCCGCCGGTGGCAGGGCGACGAGTCGGTCGAGGGCGCCAGGCCGGGAGGATGGCGGTGGAGACTGGGACCTCGGGTCGCCCGGCTTGGCGGGCGGCGGAGCGCTCGTGGAGGGCACCGGCGTCACCACCCAGGTCGTCGGCGCGGGGCTCGGGGCGCTGTACTTCTGACTGAGGAACTCTGCGCGTGACGGGAGAAGCGCCAGCAGCGCCGCCACCGCGCTGACGACGAGGCCGAGGCCCCACCATGCATCCGAGTACCGCTTCACCCGCCTGCCCTTTCCCGCGTGCTCAGGTTAAGATCATAAAGCATCTTTGGGGAGCCGCCAAAAAAAGGCCGCACGCGGACCGGGAATTCCGTGTAATCTGCTGAGCGTATCGGAGTAGGACGGCAGGAACAACGCCCGGGTGCACGTGCTTTGCCGACGGCCATGCTCTCCTGGAAGGGCCTGAAGGCTCGCCTCCTCGCTGTTCTCCACCTGGACGACGCGCCGTGGAAGATCGCCCTGGGGCTGGCCGTCGGGGTGTTCATCAGCTGCACCCCCTTCTACGGGCTCCACACCGTCATGGCGATTGCTGCGGCGTTTCTCCTGAGGCTCAACAAAGCATCCACCGTCACCGGCGCGTGGCTCAACCTGCCCTGGTTCGCCCCCTTCCTCTACGGCCTCTCCCTCAAGGTCGGCGAGCTCATCCTGAGCGGCGGTCGAGGGCTGGAGGCGATCCGGGGCAGGGGGCTTCTCGAACTGGCCGCGCTGATCCGGCCGCTCCTCTCCCTCGACAAGTTCGGCGAGGGGTTCATGGCCTCCTCCAAGCTGCTCTTTCTGGTCTCCGTGCCGCTTCTGGTCGGCACGACGGTGGTCGGGCTCCTGGCCGGCGCGCTCACGTATTTTCTCGCCCTCCAGGCCGTGCGTGAGGTCCGTCGCCTGGCGAATGTGAGCACGCGTGGCGCGTCCTCTCCGGAAGGGGAGCGCGGGTGAGCTCGATGGCGGAGGCGCTCGGGCGCGCACTGGCGAGGGCGGTGGCCCTCGAGGGGACTGTGGAGGCGGTTCTCGTCCGAGCCCTGCTCATCGTCGGGGCGGTCGCCCTCGCGTGGCTCGCCTACCGGCTCGCCACCCACGTGATCGATCGCCTCCTCGCCCCGCTCGAGGGGGCTCCCGACTACTCTGCGAAAGTGCGGCGGGCCCGGACGCTCAGTCCGCTGATGAAGAGCGCTGCCCGCTAGCTCCTGGCCTTCGTGGCGCTCATGGTGATCCTCCGCGAGGTCGGGATCGACATCCAGGCCATCCTGGTTTCCGCCGGCGTCCTCGGGCTGGCGATCAGCCTCGGGGCCCAGAGCCTGATCAAGGACGTGATCACCGGGTTCTTTCCCATCTTCGAGGCTCTCATCGCGGTCGGCGACACGATCGAGGTCGGTCCGCACGCCGGCACAGTCGAGGCGGTGGGGCTGCGCGTGACCAAGCTCAGGACGCTGAACGGCGCCCAGCGGGTCATCCCCAACGGGGAGCTGACCCAGTTCACGAACTACAACCGGGGCTGGGCCCGCGCCGTCGTGGACGTCGGGGTCGGGTACGACGCGGACGTCCGCCGGGCGCTGAGTGTCCTCGAAGCGGTAGGGGGCAGTGGGCGCGGGAGACAGGCGGGGCCCTGGAGCCGCCCGAGGCTCAGGGAATCGTCCGCTTCGGCGAGTCCGAGGTGATGCTGCGTCTCATGGTCAAGGTGGGCGCCGAGAACGAGCTGCGCCGCCGGATCAAGGAGGCCTTCGAGCGCGAGCGGATCCCGATTCCGTTTCCCCACCGGGTGGTGTATCTTCGCGGGAAGGCGTCGAACCAGGAGGGACGCGCGTGAGCGTGCGAAAGGCGGTGTTTCCCGCGGCCGGGCTGGGGACCCGGTTCCTCCCGGCCACCAAGGCCCAGCCCAAGGAGATGCTCCCGCTTGTCGACAAGCCGACGATCCAGTACGTGGTGGAGGAGGCCGTCGCCTCGGGGCTCAGCGAGATCATCATCGTCACAGGTCGGGGAAAGCGCGCCATCGAGGACCACTTCGACGCGGCCTTCGAGCTGGAGTACTACCTCCAGGACCGCGGCAAGGTGGAGGAGCTGGCCCAGATCAAGACGATCTCCGAGCTGGCCTCGGTCTCCTATGTCCGCCAGAAGGAGCCCCTCGGCCTCGGCCACGCCATCCTCTGCGCGCGTCCGCTCGTGGGCGAGGAGCCCTTCGCGGTCTTCCTCGGCGACGACCTGATCGTGAGCCAGACCCCGTGCATGCGTCAGCTCCTCGAGGTCTTCGAGCGGTACGGCGGCCCCGTCGTGGCGGTGGAGCGCATCCCGAGCGATCAGATCGGCCGGTACGGCGTGATCCGGCCCAAGCCTCTTGGCGGGAACGTCTTCGAGGTTCTCGACCTGGTGGAGAAGCCGGCACCGCACGAGGCGCCCTCGGACCTGGCCATCATCGGCCGGTACGTGCTGACCCCCGACCTCTTCGGCATGCTCGCCGAGACGCGTCCGGACGGCCGGGGCGAGATCCAGGTCACCGACGGGCTGCGCGCCCTGCGCCGGCAGCGCCCGCTCTACGCCGTGGAGTTCGAGGGAAAGCGCTACGACACCGGTGACAAGCTCGGCTTCCTCAAGGCCACGGTGGAGTTCGCGCTGGCCCGTCCCGACCTCGCCGATGCGTTCCGCGCGTACCTGAAGAGCCTGGAGCTATAGTCGGCGGGGCCCCGAGCGCTCACGCACTGAGGCCCGCCGTCCCGGAGGACTACCGGTAGGCTCCACTGGTTCCCCGCTCCGCATCGTCGTGATGGGCGGATCGCTGGGCGGGCTGACCGCTGCCCTCTGGCTCCGCGACGCGGGATGCGAGATCCGGGTCTACGAGCGCTCCCGGCCCCCTCTGGAGGGCCGGGGCGCCGGCATCGTTCTCCACCCGGCGACGGTTCGCTACTTCGTCCAGCACCGCATCCTCTCGAGGGAACCTGGCGAGTGGGCGACCCGTTACCCTTCGAGCTCTACCGGGTCACTGACAGTGCTCTCTTCGGAGCGGCGGATCCGCCTGAGCCGTAACCTGCGAGCTTCCTTGACTTCCCGGCGGCCATTTGGGAGAATCGGGCTCACCCCGGAGCCCGACGGAGGATGAACGGAGTGCCCGGAGAGCCCGCCAAACGCCCCTTCCACCTCGCCAGCGACGCCGAGATCAAGGCCGGCGAGGTTCACGACGTCTATTTCGGCCGAACCGTCCAGATCCTGCGCCAGCGCGGCGAGCGAAAGCGTGCCAAGGCCGAGGTCAGGCTGAAGAGCCTCCCCGAGGACTGGCAGTGGGGGATCCTGGCCGGGATCGAGGAGGCTGCGGCGCTCCTGAGCGGCCTCCCCGTCGACGTCTGGGCCATGGATGAGGGGACGGTCTTCCGCCCCTACGAGCCCGTGCTGACCGTCGAGGGCGTCTACGTCGAGTGGGGCCTGTACGAGACCGCGCTGCTGGGGCTCCTCTGCCAGGCCTCGGGGATCGCGACCAAGGCGGCGCGGTGCAAGAAGGCCGCCGGCGACCGGCAGGTGATCTCCTTCGGGGCGCGCCGCATGCACCCGGCCATCGCGCCCATGATCGAGCGCAACGCCTTCGTGGGGGGGTGCGACGGCGTCGCCGTCACCAAGGCGGCGGAGCTGATCGAGGCCGATCCCATGGGGACGATCCCGCACTCCCTCGTCCTCATCGTGGGGGACACCGTGGAGGCGCTCAAGGCGTTCCACGAGGTCATCGACCCCAAGGTCCGTCGGGTCGCCCTCATCGACACGCTCCAGGACGAGAAATTCGAGGCGATCCGCGTCGCCGAAGCGCTCGGCAAGGATCTCTACGCCGTCCGGCTCGATACCCCTTCGTCCCGCCGCGGCGACTTCTACCGGATCCTGGAGGAGGTGCGCTGGGAGTTGGACTACCGGGGGTTCGAGCACGTGAAGCTCATCGCCTCGGGCGGGATCGACGAGTACGAGATCCCGAAGCTCAACCCGCTGGTGGACGCCTACGGCGTCGGCACCGCGATCGCCAACGCCCCCGTGCTGAACTTCGCGCTGGACATCATGGAGATCGACGGGAGGCCCATGGCCAAGCGGGGGAAGCGCTCGGGGTCGAAGCAGGTGTACCGCTGCCGCGCCTGCGGGACGGCCGTCGTGGTGCCGGTCCACAAGCCGGTCGAGCGCTGCCGCTGCGGGGGCGCCGTCGAGGCTTTGCTCAAGCCGCTCCTCGCCCAGGGGAGGCTTATCCGGGACCTCCCGCCGCCCCGCACGATCCGCGAGTACGTTCTCGAGCAGCTTCGTCAGGTGGAGCTCCTTCCCTCTCGCCTGGGGGCGCGCCGGAGCGACTACTAGGTCCGGGTCGGAGCAATGCTCTTCGAGCGCGGGCTTCGCCCGCGCAAGCGATTCCTGGGGGAGGCCTCGGCGGGGGCCGTCGAGGCCCCCTCCGACTGACATGCCATGGGGGTTCTCGACGAGATCGTCCGTCACAAGGAAGCAGAGCTTGTCGGCCGGAAGGCCGCGCTCCCGCTCCCGGAGCTCCGGGCTCGCTGTGAGCCCCTCGCCCCTCCCCGCGACTTCGACGCGGCCCTTCGCCGGAGACCGGGCCGCCGGGTCGCGCTCGTCGCCGAGCTGAAGAAGGCCTCCCCCTCCCGGGGGGTCCTGGCCGACACCTTCGATCCGCTCGCGGTCGCCCGGACATACGCGGGCAGCGGCGCCGCTGCCCTCTCGGTGCTGACCGACGAGAAGTTCTTCCAGGGACGCATCGAGACCCTTGCCGAGGTCCGCTCCGCCGTGGACCTTCCGCTGCTCAGGAAGGACTTCATCCTGGAGGAATACCAGCTCTGGGAGTCGCGGGCCTTCGGGGCTGACGCGGTGCTGCTCGTCGTCGCGGCCCTCGACGCCTCCCGGCTGATCGACCTCGTCCACGCGGCCAAGGGACTGGGGCTGGGCGCGCTGGTGGAGGTCCACAGGCGGGGGGAGCTGGACGCGGCGCTCTCGCTCGGCGCGTCGGTCATCGGGATCAACAACCGCGACCTCCGGACCTTCGAGACGCGACTGGAGACCTCGCTGGCGCTGCTCCCCCTCGTGCCGCCGGGTCCGGTCGTGGTCAGCGAGAGCGGCTTCTTCACCCGGCAGGACGTGGAACGCGTCGTCGCGGCGGGAGCCCACGCCGTCCTGGTCGGCGAGGCGCTGGTGCGGGCCCCTGACATCGCCGCCAAGGTGCGCGAGCTGGCGCTGCTGGAGGCAGGAGAGGGATGACCCGGCCGGCGTCCACCGCTCGTTCGCGCGGCTGGAGGGACTGCGATGAGCGGCGAGGGGAAACGTCCCGTACCGCGACTCCGACGAGCCGTAGCGGGCGGCGAAGCGCAGGACACCGCAGCGCTCCGAGCGACCGGGTACCCACGCCGCAGGCGTGGGTGCAGTTGGGTCGCGAGAGTAACCCCCCGCCTCGGGGGGATGGGGGGGCCAGCGGAGGTGTCCGAGCGAGCCGAGCCCGTCGAGGCGAGGAGGTTGGAGCGGAAGGGGCGTTCCCCTCGGCCGCCCGAGTTCTGCATGGTTAAGGTCAAGATCTGCGGAATCACGAACCAGGAGGACGCCAAGCTCGCGGTGGAGGCCGGGGCCGACGCGCTCGGCTTCATCTTCGTCGAGAACACTCCCCGGTTCGTCACGCCGGAGCACGTGGCTCCCATCATCCGCCGGCTGCCGCCCTTCGTCACCCCGGTCGGCGTCTTCTGGGAGCACGCGCGGGGGCACGTGAAGGCGGTGGCCGAGTCCTGCGGGCTCCGGGCACTGCAGTTCCACGGGGACGAGACACCGGAGGACGTGGCGGGCTACGACCTGCCGGTCATCAAGACCGTGAAGCTCCCGCCGGCCACGACGATCGAGGGCCTACCCGAGTACCGGATCGGCGACCTGGCCCAGGTGTGGCGGTATTCCGCGGTCGCCGCCGCCGTGCTCCTCGACACGGCGCTACGGTGGAGCGAGGGCGAGCCGCGCGAGCCGATCGAGTGGCGGCTGGCCCGAACGCTGCTGGCCCGGATGCTGGAGAGGGGTCGTCCCAGTCTGATCCTGTCCGGCGGGCTCACCCCCGAGAACGTGGCGCGGGCCGTGGCCATCGTCCGGCCGTATGCGGTGGACGTGAACTCCGGGGTGGAAGGGCATCCGGGCAAGAAGGATCCCGACAGGGTGCGTCGGTTTGTCGCCGAGGCCAAGGGGGCCAGATGAAAGCCGCCGGGAAACGCGTGCTCCGCTTGCCGGACAAACACGGTCGCTTCGGCCGGTTCGGAGGCCGCTTCGTTCCGGAGACCCTGATGGCCCCGCTCATCGAGCTGGAGCGGGCCTACGCCGAGGCCGCGCGCGACCCCGCCTTTAAGGCCCGGCTCAAGGCCCTGCTGGCCGACTACGCCGGGCGGCCCACGCCGCTCTACTTCGCGCGGCGGCTCACGGCCGAGTGCGGCGGGGCCAAGATCTACCTCAAGCGGGAGGACCTCTGCCACACCGGGGCCCACAAGATCAACAACGTCCTGGGCCAGGGGCTCCTGGCCGAGCGGATGGGCAAGCGCCGGATCATCGCCGAGACCGGCGCTGGTCAGCACGGGGTCGCGACCGCCACCGTCGCCGCGCTGCTCGGGTATGAGTGCGAGGTCTACATGGGGCGGGAGGACATGGAGCGCCAGTCGCTCAACGTCTTCAGGATGCGGCTCCTGGGGGCTACCGTGATCCCGGTGGATGCGGGGAGCCGGACGCTGAAGGACGCCATGAACGAGGCGATCCGCGACTGGGTCACCAACGTCCGCCACACCTACTACCTGATCGGCTCGACGGCCGGACCGCACCCCTACCCGATGATGGTCCGCGACTTCCAGGCTGTCATCGGCCGCGAGGTCAGGCGGCAGATCCAGGGCCTCGAGGGGCGGCTCCCCGATCTCCTGGTCGCCTGCGTCGGGGGCGGGTCGAACTCGCTCGGGCTCTTCTATCCGTTCATCGGCGACGACACGGTCCGCATCGTGGGCGTCGAGGCCGGCGGCCACGGCCTCGCGAGCGGCCAGCACGGCGCCTCACTCACGGCGGGCTCGGTCGGGGTGCTTCACGGAGCCATGAGCTACCTCCTGCAGAACGACGACGGCCAGATCGCAACCGCCCACTCGATCTCGGCCGGACTCGACTACCCCGGCGTGGGACCCGAGCACAGCTACTACAAGGAGACGGGCCGGTTCGAGTTCGCGACGGTCACCGACGCCGAGGCCCTGGAGGGGTTTCAGGCCCTCGCCCGCCTCGAAGGGATCATGCCCGCGCTGGAGTCCGCCCACGCGATCGCCTGCATGATGAGGCTGGCCCCGACGCTCGCCCGCGACAGAGTGATCGTCGTCGGGCTTTCGGGGCGTGGCGACAAGGATGTCCAGGTGGTCGCCAAGGCCCTCGGTGGGCTGGATCGCGATTCCGAGCTGCGATCTGCTAAGAGAGAATAGGATACGGCCTGATCGAGATTCGCTCCCCGCTGGAGGTACTCGAATATGACTGAAATGTTCAATATGACTGAAATGTTCAAAGCCGTCGAGTGGATGCGTCACGTGCGCACTCAGATTGATGCTGAAGACGCGGGGCTCGGCTGGAGCGACAAACACCAGAAGACAATCAAGATCCTCGAGAAGGACCCGCTCTGGCACAGACTGAAAAGCCGGATGATGGATTCCCGCGCAAAGGCTCCGGAAGGACGATGAGCCGGATCGCCCAGACGTTTGCCCGGATGCGGAAGCGCGGCGAGCGCGCGCTCATCCCGTATTTCACCGCGGGCGATCCCTCGCTCCAGCTCACGGGACAGCTCCTCCGCGAAGCCGCGCGCCAGGGTGCAGACCTGATCGAGCTCGGGGTCCCCTTCTCCGACCCGCTGGCGGATGGCCCCGTGATCCAGCGCGCCTCCCAGCGGGCGCTGGCCGCCGGGGTGACCCTGGCCCGCGTCCTGGAGCTCGTGCGCGAGGTCAGGACGGAGGTTTCCGCGCCGCTCGTCTTCCTGACCTATTACAATCCGGTGCTCGCCTTCGGGCTCAAGGCGTTCGCCAAGACGGCCGTGGAGGCAGGGGTTGATGGCGTGATCGTGGCTGACCTCCCCCCCGAGGAAGCGGGGCCGCTCGCTGCCGAGGCTCGGGTCACCGGGCTCGACCTCATTCACCTGGTGGCTCCGACCTCGCCGCCCGAGCGGATGCGAATGATCGCCCGGCGGAGCCGGGGCTTCGTCTACGCGGTCTCGCTCACGGGGGTCACCGGCGCGCGCGCGGAGCTTCCGCCAGATCTGGCTCGCTACCTGGGCGAGCTGCGCGCGGCGACCACGAAGCCGGTCTGTGTCGGCTTCGGGATCTCGACCCCTGAGCAGGCCGCCGCGGTCGCGCGCTACGCTGACGGGGTGATCGTGGGCTCGGCCATCGTACGCCTCGTCGAAGCCCACGCCGGGAGCGAGGCGCTGGTCTCCGAGGTCGCCCGCTTCCTCGCCTCCCTCAAAGACCCCCTGCGGAACATAAGTTCGTGACCCGCAAGGACGTCGACATGTGTCCGAGAACATGAATGCCCCGCAAAGGCCTGCAGGAGATCAAGGAGCAGATACGGGCCAAGCGCTATGAACTCACGGGACATGCGGAAGAAGAGAGGCAAGACGACGAACTCGAAATCGCAGACATTGAGCGGGCAATCCTGGCTGGAAAGGTGGTGCGCAAGGTGATCGTTCCGATCCATGACTTTCGAGGGGCCGTCGCCTGATTGGGAGCTTCGCGCCCGAAGCAGATTCTGCGCTGTCTGACGGGACCGTCCTGAGGAGACGAGCGGTTGAAGGTCGTCGAGGCGATCGCTGAGATTCTGAAGCGAGAGGGCGTCGAGGTCCTGAGCGCGTACCCCACCACGCCCATCATCGACGCGGCCGCGGCCGCAGGGATCCGGCCGCTGATCTGCCGCCAGGAGCGGGTGGGCGTCGGCATCGCCGACGGGTACACCCGGACGACCAATGGGCGCCGCATCGGTGTGTTCGCCATGCAATACGGGCCCGGCGCCGAGAACGCCTTCGCCGGGGTCGCCACGGCCTACTCGGATTCGGTGCCGATGCTGCTCTTGCCCCACCAGCTGGCCCCCTTCTACCGCGCCACCGCGCCCCGGAGCTACATGGGCTGGGGCAAGTCCCACGCGCTCGGCACCGGGCTCGGCCTGATCATCGGCGCCAAGCTCGTCGCGCCCGAGAAGTTCTGCGTGAACTTCATGGGTGACGCCGCCTTCGGCATGACCGGCCTGGACTTCGAGACCGCCGTGCGTTGCGGGATTCCCATCACGACCATCGTCCTGAACAATTCGGCCATGGCCATCGAGCGGCACGCCCTGGTCGTCTCCCACGATCGCTACCGCGCCCGGGATATCGGCGGGAACTACGCGGAGATCGGCCGCGCCATGGGCGGCTATGCCGAGCGCGTGGAGAAGCCGGCCGAGATCGTCCCTGCACTCGAGCGCGCGCGGAAGCTGAACGCGGACGGGCAGCCGGTACTGCTCGAGTTCATCACCAGCGAGGAGATCGCCTTCTCACACCGGCGGGCCCTGTAGCCAGAGGGCGTAGCCCCCTCCGGGGAGGGCGGCATGCCGCCCCGACCGGGGTGGACGATCATCGTCGCGTTCGAGCGCGGGCTTGGCCCACGCAGCTCGAAGGGGGGGTGGTATCGGATGGGGGGCGTAGCCCCCCTCCGTGTTCGAGCGCGGGCTTTGCCCGCGCAACCAAAAGGGGGGGAGGTTCGGAAGGGGGGCGTGAGCCCCCCTCCGAGGTGATGCCCTGGTTCTGGAAGCGGAAAGAAGGCGAGGCGCGGCCCCGGAAGGTCGTCATCGCCGAGGGGCTCTGGATCAAGTGCGACTCCTGCAAGGAGATCGTCTACCGCGCCGAGGTGGAGCGGGCCGGCCGCGTCTGCCCCAAGTGCCGCTATCCGTTCCGCATCGCTGCCCGCGACCGGATCGCGCTCCTGGTGGACGAGGGCTCCTTCGAGGAACGCGACGCCGGCCTCCGCTCCCGGGATCCCCTGGGCTTCCGCGATACCCGGCGGTACCGGGACCGCCTCCGTTCAGCGAAGGAGAAGACCGGGCTCGAGGAAGCCGTGCTCAGCGGGACCGCGCGCATCTCGGGCTTCCCCGTCGTCCTTTGCGTGTTCGAGTTCGACTTCATGGGGGGGAGCATGGCCTCGGTGGTCGGGGAGAAAGTCACCCGGGCCGCCGAGCTGGCCCTCCTCAAGCGGGCCCCCCTCATCGTGGTTTCGGCCTCGGGTGGCGCGCGGATGCAGGAGGGAATCCTCTCGCTGATGCAGATGGCCAAGACCGCCGCCGCTCTCCAGCGCCTGGGCGAGGAGCGCGTTCCGTACATCTCGATCCTCACCGACCCCACCACCGGCGGCGTGACCGCCAGCTTCGCGATGCTCGGTGACGTCATCCTCGCGGAGCCCCGCGCCCTCGTCGGGTTCGCCGGGCCGCGGGTGATCGCCGAGACGATCCGCCAGCCCCTCCCCGAGGGATTCCAGCGCTCCGAGTTCCTCCTCGAGCACGGCCAGATTGACCGGGTGGTCGAGCGCCGGGAGCTGCGCAGCCTGCTCGGCCGGATCCTGGCCTTCTTCGCCGACCGCCCGCTCCCCGTCCCATGACGTCGGCGACCGGCTCCTGCGAGGCGGTTTCGGGCGCGCACCCACTTCGTGGGTACCCGGCCCGCGCAATCAACTCGGGCCTCGCGCGGCGGGGGGCCTGCCACACGGCATGGCCGACCCCGCCACGCTCGAACAACAGGGGGGGAGGTTTCGGAAGGGGCGGGTACCCGCGCCGGGTACCCACGGCGGAGCCGTGGG
>JACQWB010000223.1 GCA_016209385.1 Candidatus Rokuibacteriota bacterium | reverse complement strand
GCCCGGAGCGCCACGACCTCGTCTCCTACGAGACGCACGCCGGGCAGTGGGTGGGCTTCCGCCAGCCGGTGCTCCGCGCGCTCAGGGAGCGCGGCGGCGAGGCGGTGGAGAGCACGCTCGGGACAAACCCGGGCGAGGTCTGGGAGGAGAACGAGTTCTGGATCGAGCTGTCCTGGCGGATCGACCCGGACGGCAGCCTCGGGATCCGCACGTACTACGAGTCGCCGTACCGGCCGGGGGAGAAGCTCCGGATCGAGGAGGTGTACCGCTGGATCTTCGAGCACAGCGTCCCGGGGCTCCCCGAAGTCGCCGCGAAGGAGGGTCTCACGCCTCTCGGCTACATGCGCAAGTACGGTGCCTTCCTGATCGAGGACGACGTCTATCTGACCCACGAGAAGCGGCTGACCTCCGAGGAGCTGGCTGGCGCGACGGTGGACCCCGTGACCAGGGTCGTCGTGAAGGCCGGCCAGCCGATCGGCGTGGAGTTGGACGGGACGGCGTACGCGGGTTTCCCCACGCCGTCGCGGAAGCTCGAGTTCTTCTCGGGGACGCTGAAAGAGTGGGGATGGCCCGAGCAGGCCGTCCCCGGCTATATCCAGAGCCACGTCCACTGGTCCAACATCGATCGGGCGAAGGGTGAGATGGTGCTCCTGCCCACCTTCCGCCTGCCCACGCTCATCCACACGCGGTCGGGGAATTCCAAGTGGCTCTACGAGATCTCCCACACGAATCCGCTCTGGCTGAACCCCGAGGACGGCCGTCGTCTCGGGGTGAGCACGGGCGACCTCCTGAAGGTCTCGACAGCGGTCGGGTACTTCGTGGACAAGGTCTGGGTCACCGAGGCGATTCGGCCCGGCGTCGTCGCCTGCTCCCATCACCTGGGCCGCTGGCGGCTCAAGGAGGACACCGGTGGCGAGCGCTGGTCCACGGCCCTGGTGGAGCTGAAGCAGGTGGAGCCGGGGAGGTGGCTGATGCGCCAGGTCCACGGGGTCCGGCCCTTCGAGAGCGCCGACCCCGACTCAGAGCGCATCTGGTGGGAGGACGCGGGCGTCCACCAGAACCTCACGTTCCCGGTTCAGCCGGACCCGGTCAGCGGCCAGCACTGCTGGCACCAGAAGGTGCGCGTGGAGCGGCCTGGGCCCGGGGACCGCTATGGCGATGTCTTCGTGGACACGCGGAAGGCCTTCGAGGTCTACCGCGAGTGGCTCAGGCTCACCCGCCCGGCGCCGGGCCCCGGAGGGCTCAGGCGCCCGCTCTGGCTTCCGCGCCCGTTCAAACCGGACGCGTCTACCTATACAATGGCGTAAACGGAGGGGCCGACCATGGGGCTCAAGACCTTGCACGTCGAGACGGTGGCCCAGGCGTACCTGGAGTTGCTCCGGGAGCGCGGGGTGGAGTGCTTCTTCGGCAACGCCGGAACCGACTTCGCGTCGCTGGTGGATGCCTTTGCCAGGTTCAGCGCTGAAGGGAAGACCACGCCGCGGCCCCTCGTGGTGCCCCACGAGTTCGTCGCCGCCGCCATGGCCCACGGCTATTACCTGGCCACCGGGCGGCCTCAGGTCGTCATGGTCCACGTCACGGTCGGCACCGCCAACGCGATCGGGGCCATCATCAATGCCTCGCGCTCGAACGTGCCGATCCTCTTCTCGGCGGGCCGCACACCCGTCACCGAGGAGGGGCTGCCGGGAGCGCGGAACCTCCACATCCACTGGGCGCAGGAGGCTTTCGACCAGGGCGGCATGCTCCGCGAGTACGTGAAGTGGGACTACGAGCTCAGGAACTCGACGCAGCTCCAGTCCGTGGTGGACCGGGCGTTCGAGCTGATGCTCACCGAGCCGCGCGGCCCGGCCTACCTGACCCTGCCGCGCGAGGTCCTTGCCGCGCGCCTCGACTCGATCACGATCGAGTCGCCGCCCCGGCGGCGGACGGACGCCCGAAGGTTTCCCGACCCCGAGAGGATCGAGGAGGCGGCCCGGCTCCTGGCCCGCGCCAAGTTCCCGCTCGTCCTGACCTCCATGGCGGGCCGCGATCCCGCCGCGGTGAGACAGATGGTCGAGCTGGCCGAGGCCGGTGCGATCGGCGTGGTGGAGGTGAACCCGTACTTCGTGAACTTCCCCCAGAGTCATCCGTTCCACCTGGGCTTTACCGCCGCGACAGCGACCAGCTCCTACATCGAGCAGGCGGACGCCATCCTGGTGGTCGAATCCGACGTGCCGTGGTACCCGGCGGTGAGGAAGCCCCGCGAGGACGCGGCCCTGATCCACCTCGGGATCGACCCGTTCTTCTCCCGTTATCCGATGCGGAACTACCCGTGCGACGTCCCGATCGTAGCCGAGCCCGCCGCCGCGCTCGGGCTCCTGGCCGAGGCGGTGCGGCGCCACGCCGATCGGAGCACGGTGGCGGCGCGTCGCGAGCGGCTCACGGCCGAGCACTGGCGTCTCAGGGTGGCCTGGCAGGCGGCGGCGATGGGTGAGGCGGCGCGGAAGACGATCGGCTTCCAGTGGGTCTCGCGCTGTCTGGGCCAGCTCCTGGACGACTCCACGGTCGTCGTCAACGAGTACCCGCTGGATCGCCGGCACGCGTCCTTCAGCCGGCCCGCGAGCTACTTCGCGAGCCCGCCTTCCTCCGGGCTCGGCTGGGGGTTCGGCGCCGCGCTGGGGATCAAGGCCGCCGACCCGTCGAGGACCGTCATCGCCGCGCTCGGCGACGGGGCGTACCTCTTCAGCGCGCCGACCTCGTGCCATTTCGTCGCCCGCGCCCACAACCTCCCGGTGCTGACCGTCATCTTCAACAACCAGAAGTGGGAGGCCGTCAAGGCCGCGAACGTCTATCTCCACCCGCAGGGCTGGGCGAAGTCGACCGAGCACTTCCCGCTGAGCGACCTCACGCCGTCGCCGCGCTTCGAGGAGATCGTGAAGGCCTTCGACGGCTACGGCGAGCGCGTGGAGGATCCGCGCGAGGTGACCCCGGCGCTCCAGCGCGGGCTCGCCGCGGTCCGCGAGGGCCGGCAGGCGCTGCTCAACATCCTCTGCCAGCGCGCCCCGTAATCCGCCCCGGCCGAGGGGCGATGCTTGACAAATTAAGTAGGAATTCTTACCTTATTGGTATGAAAACGACCGTTTCGGAAAAAGGTCAGGTCACGATCCCGAAGCCGCTGCGCGACCGTCTTGGGATCCGTCCGGGGCACGTCCTGGACTTCCGGGAGGAGCGGGGGCGCCTGGTGGCCACCAAAGCGACGCCGGAAGACCCGGTGGAGAGCGTGTACGGGATTCTTAAGCTCGGACGTCCAACGAACCAGGTCATCACCTCTCTGCGCGGCGCCGCGGACGTGGTGTGATCACAGCTGTTGACACGAGCGTCCTGCTGGATGTCTTTGGGGCCGACTCACGGTTCGGGCCCGGATCAAAGCAGCTTCTTCGTTCGTGCTTGACCGAGGGCCGCGTCGTGGCATGCGATGTAGTGTGGGCAGAAGTCGCGAGCTTCTTCCAGACGCCCGAGGCGGCGGATGAGGCCATGAACCGGCTCGGCGTCGAGTTCAGCCCCATCGAGCTGAAAGCCGCGCTTGCGGCCAGTGCGACGTGGAGGGCGTATCGGACCCGGGGAGGGCGACGGGGTCGAGTGGTCGCAGATTTCCTGATTGGCGCTCACGCAGTCTCCCAAGCTGAGCGTCTGGTCACGCGAGACCGCGGGTTCTACCGCGCCTACTTTTCCCGCCTCAAGGTCCTCGAGCCCGGCAAGGCCTAAGGCGACGCGACCGCTCCGAAAGAGCGTCGGGACGCTTCTGTGGAGAAGATTGAGAGCGACATCCTGATTCTCGGCGCTGGTGGTGCGGGGCTCTGCGCGGCGCTGCACGCGGCAGACCGCGCTCCGGAACTCAGGATCACTGTCGTCGTCAAGGGACTCCTGGGACGCGCGGGCTGCACGCGCATGGTCCAGGGGGGCTACAACGCCGTCCTGATGCCTCCCGATTCCCTCGACGCGCATCTCCTCGATACCCTCAGGGGTGGCGCGTGGATCAACGACCAGGAGCTGGCCTGGACGCTTGTGACTGAGGCGCCCAGCCGAGTTCTCGAGCTGGAATCGCGCTACGGGTGCTTCTTTGACCGGCACCCTGACGGCAGGATCCATCAAAAGCCCTTCGCCGGCCAGTCCCACGACAGGACGATCCACAAGGGCGACCTGACCGGCATCGAGATCATGAACCGCCTGAGCGAGCAGGTCTGGAAGCGCCCGCCGATCCGTGCGCTCGAAGACCATCGGGCCGTGGAGCTCCTGCAGGACGATCATGGACGCGTGGGCGGCGCGCTGCTGCTCGACGTGCGGAGCGGCAGCTTCGTGATCGCGCGGAGCCGGGCAACGCTCCTGGCCATGGGCGGCGGCCCGACCATGTACAAGGTGATCGCCTGCTCGGCCGATAAGGCCGCCGACGGGATCGCGCTCGCGTATGGGGCGGGCGCCCCCCTCAAGGACATGGAGATGATCCAGTTCCACCCGACGGGGCTGGTGATCCCGAACTCGCTCATGACGGGCGCGCTCCTCGAGGAGGGGTTGCGGGGAGCCGGGGGCAGGCTCCTGAACGGCCTGGGCGAGCGCTTCATGGCCAGCTACGACGCACACCGCATGGAGCGCTCGACGCGCGACCTGGTCGCCCGCGCCGCCTTCACCGAGGTGCTCGAAGGGCGCGGGACGCCCAACGGTGGGGTCCGGATCGACGTCTCCCACCTCGGCACCGAGTTCGTCGAGCGGAACTTCCGCGGGATGGTCAAGCGCTGTCGCGACTTCGGGAAGGACCTCGCGCGCGAGCCAGTGGAGGTAGGGCCGACGGCCCACTTCATGATGGGCGGGGTCGTGATCGACCCCCACTGCCGCACCGCGCTGGAGGGGCTCTTCGCCGCGGGAGAGGATGCGGGAGGCGTCCACGGCGCCAACCGCCTCGGCGGCAACGGCGTGGCCGATTCCACGGTGTTCGGCGGCATCGCCGGGGATATCATGGCCGGGTGGGTCGAGGGCCGGCAGCTTCCCAAGGTCTCGGAAACGCGGGCCGCGGAGACAGCGCGCCGGCTCACCGCGCCTCTGGGCGGGAGCCGCGGTGAGGACCTCTATGGGCTCCAGGCCAGGCTGCGCCAGGTGATGTGGGACCGCGTCGGGCTGATTCGCCATGGTGCCGGGCTCGAGGCCGCGCTCGGCGAGATCGAGGAGATCGAGGCCAGGGCCGCCGCCGTCGCCATCCCCGGTGATCCGCAGTACAACCTCGCCTGGCAGGACTGGCTGAACCTCCAGAGCATGGCGACCTGCGCCCGGCTGATCGCAAGGTCAGCGCTGGAGCGGAGGGAGAGCCGGGGCTCACACTATCGAACGGATCACCCCGCGCCCGGCCAGGCGTGGCTCGTGAATGTGCTCGTCCAGGCTGAGGACGGCGGCCTGAGCGTCAGGACTGAGCCCGTCAGGCTCACCCGGGTGAGCCCGGACCCGAAGCCGGCTGAGCCGGCGACCGTGGAGATCGGCGACTGACTCTCATGCGAGGCGTGCGCCTATCTGATGGCAAGGTCGTCGGTGGGATCCTGATCGTGCTGGGCATCCTCGCCCTCGTCGAAGGGCGCCGGATCTACGCGCTCAGGGAGCAGATGGTGGCCGGCGCCGTCGTCGGCGACGACACGTTCCCGATCCTCGTCGGCCTCGCGCTGCTCCTCCTGGGCGGAGCCGCTGCCTTTACCCGGCTCCCGTCGGTGAAGGTGACGCTCCCGCAGCGAGTCGAGCGCGCCCGGATGCTCTGGGGAGCGGGCCTCCTCGCCGGCTACTGGCTTATCCTTCCTTACCTCGGCTACACGGGGAGTACAGCGCTGGTGTCCACCGGGCTCTACAAGGCAATGGGCGGCTACCGCTGGCCGATCGCGACCCTTCTCGGCGGCGTGACCACCGGCCTCCTCTACCTCCTCTTCCGGGTCTGGCTCCTCCAGCCTCTCCCGACGGGCGCGCTGGGGTTCTGAGCCCGTGGAGATCCTCGGCCACCTCGCGAACGGGTTCGGGGCGGCGCTGACGCCCACGAACCTCCTCATGGCCGTCCTGGGCTCGCTCCTCGGGACTCTGGTCGGAGTGCTCCCGGGTCTGGGCCCCACGGCGGCCATCGCGATCCTCTTCCCGCTGACCACGGTGCTCGCCCCCGTCCCCGCCATCATCATGCTCGCCGGGATCTACTACGGCGCCATGTACGGCGGCTCGACGACCGCGATCCTCCTCAACATCCCGGGCGAGGTGGCGTCGGTCCCGACCTGCCTGGACGGCTACCCGCTGGCCCAGCAGGGGAGGGGCGGCGTCGCCCTCGGCATCGCCGCCATCGGCTCCTTCTTCGCGGGGACGCTCGGCGTGGTCGCGCTCACGTTCTTCGCCCCCTTCCTCGCGGATCAGGCGCTCAGGTTCGGTCCGCCCGAATACTTCGGCCTGATGGTGCTCGCCTTCACCGTCGTCGCCTCGCTCTCGGGTGGGTCGCTCCTCAAGGGTTTCTCGATGGCGCTTCTCGGCTACTTCATCTCGCTGATCGGCCTCGGGCCGGCCACCGCTGAGCCCCGCTTCGCCTTCGGTTGGGCGCTCCTCATGAGCGGCGTGGACCTGATCGCGCTGGTCGTGGGCCTCTTCGCCATCTCCGAGGTCTTCCTCGGCCTTGAGGAGGCGCGCGTGGCCATCGCCCAGAAGATCCGGAACGTCTTCCCGAGCTGGGCCGATCTCAAGCAATCCTTCCCCGCGATCCTGAGGGGAACGGGCATCGGCTTCTTCCTGGGGCTCCTCCCCGGCTGCGCCCCTGGCGTGACCGTGTTCCTCGCCTACGACGCCGAGAAGAAGCTCTCCAAGCGCCCCGAGCGCTTCGGCAAGGGCGCCATCGAGGGGGTAGCGTCGCCGGAATCCGCCAACAACGCCACATCCTCGGCGGGCTTCATCCCGCTCATGGCCCTGGGGATCCCCGCCTCCCCGCCGCTCGCCGTCCTCCTGGGCGGGCTCCTGGTGTACGGCCTCCAGCCGGGCCCGCTCCTCTTCCAGAAGAACCCCGACTTCGTCTGGACCGTCATCGCGAGCCTCTACATCGGCAACGTCATCCTCCTGATCCTGAACCTCCCGCTGATCGGCATGTGGGTGTGGCTCACGCGCGTCCCCTACGGTATCCTGGGACCGGCGATCCTCCTGCTCTCGTTCCTCGGAGCCTACAGCGTGCGAAACAGCATGTTCGACGTGGCGGTGAGCCTGGTCTTCGGCGCGGTCGGCTACGTCCTCAGGAAGTACCAGTGGCCGCTTGCGCCGCTGCTCCTGGCCTACATCCTGGGTCCGCTCCTCGAGAACTACCTGATCCAGTCGCTCTCGATGAGCGGCGGGAGCCCTATGATCTTCTTCCAGCGGGGGCTCACGCTGGCGCTCCTCATCGGGGCGGCGCTCCTGCTCCTGACCTCCCTCGCCCTCGTGCGCTACACGAGCCAGCGGGTGCGGGAGGAGACGGCGGAAGAGATGGCGCTTTAGCGAACCCGACACAAGGAGGGAACGACACCATGACGCGGCCTCGCATCGCGACCTGCTTCACCCTGCTGACGGCGGCGCTGCTGGCCCTTAGCCCCACGGCCGCCCCGGCGCAGGACTATCCGACGAAGCCCATCGAGATCATCGTCCCCTTCGTCCCCGGCGGCGGAACCGACCTGATCGCCCGCCTCATCTCCGACTACCTGGGAAAGAAGTGGAACAATCCCATTCTGGTCGTGAACAAGCCCGGCGGGGGCGGGATGATCGGCGCCCGGGCAGCGCTCAAGGAGGCCAAGGCCGACGGGTATACGGTGCTCATCGACATCCACACCACGTCCTCGATGCACATCGGGGCCTCCAAGACCCCGATGCTCACGCTCGCTGACCGGAAGTACGCGGGCCGGCTCGTCCGCGACCCCATGGTCTTCGCCGTGAAGGCCGACGCCCCCTGGAAGAACTTCAAGGAGTTCTCCGACTGGGTGAAGGCCAACCCCGAGCAGCTCGTCTGGTCCACGGTGGGGCCGGCCGGGCCGTCCCGCTACACCGCCTACGACTGGATGACCCAGATCGGCGTGGACCCCACCAAGACCAAGATGGTCATCACCAAGGGGGCGGGGGATTCGTTCGCCCAGCTCGCTGGTGGCCACGTCACGCTCTCGATCCACTCGGTGGCCGAGGCCAACGCCATGCTGAAGGCCGGGAAGATCAAGCTCCTGGCCGTGCTCTCTCCGACCCGCATCAAGTACATCCCCGACGTGCCCACGGCCGAGGAGCAGGGCGTCATGAAGGGGGTGCGCGTCCAGTGGTGGGCCTCTGTCGCATTTCCCGCCGCCACGCCGGATCCGATTGTGAAGAAGTGGGAGGGCGCCGTCGCCGAGATGGTGAAGGACCCCGCCTTCCTCGCCGGCGCCGAGCGGATCAGCATGAACATCGATCATCTGCCGGCGGCGGAGATGCGCGCCTTCGTGGAGAAGGAGGTCGAGGGCTACACGGACATGGCCTCCAAGATCGGCATCCGCCGGTAGGTATAGAAGATAAGGTGTTCTAGCGCCAGCGGACGACGGCCGAGGGCTGAGGTCTCTCGCCTTAAGTGATCAAGGGGGGCTTAGGCCTAAGAGATCGGTTCGGGCGGCGAGGGCTATCGCCGTCATCGCCTTCCGGGCTCCATCCTGTATTGGCCGAAAGAACTGTGGCGTGTCGATCTGAGCCGGATCCGGGCGCCATTCCACCTGCAGCTGGTTGAGTGTTTCAAGGACTTCACGCGGCAGCATCATGGCTCCTATCCACTGTGCCTTTGCAACATCCGCAAGTCCCTCCTTCACACGTTGAAGTTGCTCTCTAACAAGTTCACGTTCGCTGTCGGTCAAAGACTGCCCACCCTTACGTTGTTCGAGGTTCGCCACGGTCGTTATCGCTTGATCAACTTCTGCAAGACTCTCCAGCAACCTAACATACACTTCCCGCCTGAAGTCCCACCTCTTTTGCTGGACCCACAGCTCTCCAGAGATCTGTGCCTTGTATGATGCTCACGGCCGAAGACGAGGCGATCCAGGCGGGGCGCCGGGGGGAGGTGGGGCGGCGGGCGCTCGAGATGCAGGTCGCCACAGGCGAGTTCTTTGGCGCGGGGCGGATGGTGCGCGTGACGACGTGGACCTTGTCCTCTACCGCGAGGTCGGCGACCCCGAGGAGGCTAAGCGGCCGCGCTTGGGCGAGCACCTGGCCCGCTACTGAAGGTCAGAAGTTCTGGCGCACGTCGCCGGTGCCCTTCTCCAACCTCAGGCTCCTTGGCCAGGGAGCCGAGAATAATGCCGAGAAGAATATTGACGGATCTGTACCAGATGGGCTATTTTACCCGTACGGTAAAAATAGCCATTCTGGTAAAAATATGCCGACCGAGAACGAGGTTGTGACCAACCTGCGGCGCCGCCTCCCGGAGCTCCTCCCGACGCTCCGGGTAGCCGTGGAGCGCCCAACTCGGGATGCACCCTGGGATCTCGTTCTGAAGGTCCAATCTGCGGGGAAAACACGCCGCCTCCTTTGCGAAGTAAAGTCTGTCGGGGAGCCGCGCTACTTGGCCCAGGCCATCACGTCGCTCACCCTGGCGGCCCGGAAGGATCCGCGCATCTACCCCGTCGTCGTCGCTCCCTATATCTCCCCGGAGGGACAGCGCCTTTGCCGGGAGGCGGGGGTCGGCTATCTGGACCTCACCGGCAACGTCTTCCTCCGCTTCGACGGCATTCTAGTTGACCGGCTGAGCGGTCAGCCCCCGCCGCGTGGGAAGGCCCGCCTGAGGCGGCTTTTCGCCCCCAAGTCCTCCAGGATCGTTCGGGTGCTGCTTGAGCAACCCGGGACGGAGTGGACGCTGGCTGGGCTTGCGGAAGAGGCGGCTATCAGCCTGCGCACCGCCCACCTGGTCGTCAACGCCCTCGAGGACAAAGCCTTCGTCGAGAAGCGCCGGGGAGCCATCAGGCTCCAGAAGCCAGGCGACCTCCTCGATCTCTGGGCACAGAACTATAGTCTAGAAAGGCACCTCCAGCACATCTTCTACACATTCGTTCGGAATCCGTCGCAGCTGGCGGCAAAGCTGACCGCCCATGCGGTGAGTCACAGAGAGGCAGTGGGTCTCACCCTCCACAGTGGAGCGGCGTTTGTGGCGCCCTTCGTTCGCTCGCCGGACGTGTACGCCTATTTTGTGGGGGACCGGGAGCGGCTCGTGAAATCGCTCGACCTTCGGCCAGTGGAGTCCGGAGGCACGGTGCACCTTCTTGAGCCCTATGACGAGGGGGTGTTCTACCGGGTCCAAACCATCAGGGGAGTACGCGTCGTCTGCAACACTCAGCTTTACCTTGACCTGATCAATTATCCGGCTCGCGGTCGCGAGCAGGCGGAGGTGATCCGCCGCCGGAAACTGGGGTACTGAGCGCCGGGATGCGGCGGCCCCGGACAGTCGGCGACTATCAGGAAGGGATCATCGCGGCATCCCGGTCGGGTCTCGCGGAGGTCATGACCACGCTCGGCGCTTACCAAGACGCGCTCGTTCTGATCGGTGGCTGGGCACCGGATCTCATTCTGGAGCAATTCGGAGAGAAAGGTGCCTTTGAGGCAGGGTTCATTCATGTGGGATCGATCGATATCGACCTCGTTCTAGATCCCGACCAGGTAGACCAGGAGCGATATGCCACGATCGTTAATTTGCTGCTGGACCGAGGCTATGAACCTGGCCCCGACCCTCTCTTTCAATTCCAGAAAACCATCCGCTCGCCCATGGATGGCCAGGAATACGTGATCCGCGTTGATTTTCTCACCCCGAGACCTTTGCCGGGGCAAGGCCGCTCACATCGACACCGCCAGGTCCAACGGGACCTCCAAGCTCGCGGTCTCGAGGGGGCTGAGGTGGCCCTGACCCACTCGTTCTGGCACGAGCTGGAAAGCCGGCTTCCCGACGGGGCCCAGACCCGAGTGCGTCTCAAGGTGGCTGACCTTGTGGCTAGCCTGACCTTGAAGGGCATCGCGATCGGACAGCGGTATGCTGAAAAGGACGCCTATGACATCTACACCCTGTGTGCCCAGTATCGTGGCGGGCCTGGTGCCGTGGCGGAGGCGCTCCGACCCGCCCTGGGTGAGGAGCCTGTGTCACGAGGCCTCCGCTCAATTAGCGAAAGGTTCCGCGCCCCCGATGCCGAAGGTCCTACATGGGTTGCGACATTCCTGGGTGCGGGCGACGCCGCGGCCGAGGCGCGAATCAAGCAGGATGCTTTTATGACCGTGCACGAAGTCTGCCGTCTGCTCGGAGTCGTCTCCTGATGCGACATCTCAGCGGAGGTTGGTGGTCTCCCCGTCACGCGCTGGTTCGCGAGCCTGGACCGGCTGCTGGCGGCGGGGGACTGATCGCGATCATGCAGGCGGTGTCGGGCGGCTCGGTCACCGGCCGAGTTTTCTGAGGATCTCCTCGATCCGCTCGCGATGCTCGCGGCCCCACGCCTCGAGCGTCGTGGCCGCTTCCTTCGCTGCCTTGGCTTCGGCAGCGGCCAGCACCTGCGTGGCCGCGGCCGCCGGCACGACGACGATGCCTTCCTCGTCGGCCACGACGACGTCGCTCGGCGCGACGCTCACGCCGCCGCAGGTAACGGTCTCGCCGAGCGTGCCCGGCCCCTTCTTGTCCCCGGGGATCGGGATCACGCCGCGCGCGAAGACCGGGAACCTCCGCTCCCTGACCTCCGCCAGATCGCGGATCAACCCGTCGACGATGAAGCCGGCGATCCCGCGCTGCTGCGCCCACGCGCACACGTGGCCGCCGGCGACGGCGAAGTCCTGATCCCCGGCCTGAACGACGATCACCGCGCCGGCCGGGGCGCGGTGGATCGCGGCGTGGAGCGTCAGGTTGTCGGCCGGCGCGCACCGAACGGGGTAGGCAGGACCGGCGAGCCGTGGGATCGGGCTCCACAGTGGCCGGATGCCCGGGTCCATCACACGGTCTCGCGTCAGGACGTCGGCGAGCGTCGTCGGGCTCAGGCGCGCGAAGGCGGCAAAATCCACGGGGCTACTGGAATTCCTCGATCGCCTGAAAGAGCCGCCGACCAGCGAGCCGGGTGAGGACCTGTCGGAGCCGAATCACGAAGGGACGCTTCAATGCCCGGCCGGGTCGTTCCGGTAATGATCGCGGGCGCGCGCCAGGACCTTGCTGGCTGTGAACGGCATGTTTCTCTTGAGCCAAAGGATCGTCCGGCGGGCGCTCGGGATTCGGTGCTCGCCGGGATTTTCCTCGCGACCCCCGAGGCTCAACATAGTGGACAGCGAAACTCCCAAGACGTCTTGGCTTGCCGCATCAAGCGCCGCTTGAAGCCGCCGGTCCTCTTCGGTCGCGAGGACGTTGGAATGCGTCCGGCCGATCTCATGGAGCGGACCGGCGTAAGATTCTTCGTCCAGCCCGTCCAGAAGATAGGCGCAGAAGAGGGAGAAGGCATGGAGCCGGAGGAGGTCGTTCCAATACTCTTCCAACCTGACCGCCGCCCGCGTGTTGCCCTCGTGCCACAGCATGTCCACCATCTCGCCGTAGGCCCGGATGGCGCCCCGGCCAGACGCTTTTAAGCTCTCGATGACTCCCCCGATCGTCTGCCGGAAGGCCGCCCAATCGGGCATGCCGACCCGCATGAACCGGGCGAGCGCCTCCTCCGCGTTAATGACGGCGAGCTGACCCGTCCTCCGGCATGCCTCCGGGTCGAAGCCGTCTTGGCTCAGGGGCCCCAGGAAGAGCTCCGTGTGGGCGGCGGATGCAATCACGACGACGCCTTCTCCCCGCCGCAAGCCCGTCTTCACAAAAAGCCCCACCGCCTCCCCAAGCGCCTGCCCATCCTTGTGCAACTGGGCGAAATGGCGGCCCGTCGGGGCGTCAATGAGGAGGTTTTCAATGCCCGGCGATGTCATCCCTGCTCGCCTCTTCGCGGAACGTGCCTGGCTGTTCGGCGCATCGTGTTCTGCCGGCGGCCGGATAATACCTTAGGACGTTCGATCTCTACTACCCCAACATGGAGCAAATGTCCAGCCCTGTCTGAGCCTCCGCGTTCCTTGACAACTCCTGATGCCCGCAACTAGAGTGCGCTTGCTCGCGAGGGCGGGTCGATGAAGCTCACAGCAGAGGAGGAGGCAATTCTCTCGGGGCGCCGGGGCGAGCCCGCGCGGCGGGTGCTCGAGATGCAGATCGCCACGGGCGAGTTCTTCGGCGCCGAGCGGATGGTGCCAGTGACCTCGGCACATCTGACCGGCGATCCCGAGTCCATGGGGGAGGCCGGGCTCGCCTTCGTCGAGGAACTGGCCCGCCAGGGGGCGCGCTTCGTCGTTCCCACCACCACCAACTCCTGCAACGTGGACTTCGCCCTCTACCGCGAGCTGGGCCAGCCCGAGGAGGTCGCGCAGCAGGAGCGCCGGCTCCGGGAGCTGATCCAGGCGATGGGCGGGATGCTCCTGACCTCCTGCACCAACTACCAGGCACTCTACCAGCCGCGCTTCGGCGAGCACCTGGCCTGGGGCGACACGGGGACCGTCATCTACGCCAACGCGGTCTGCGGCGCCCGGTCCAACTTCGAGGGCGGGCCGGCGTCCTACGCGGCGGCGCTCACGGGGCGGGTGCCGGCCTATGGGATGCACCTCGACGAGTGCCGGTGGGGGACGCATCTGGTGGAGGTGGGCGATCAGCCGAAGGGCGTGAGCGACTGGGGGGCGCTCGGCGTCTTCGTCGGCCGCCGGCTCACCAACTACTGGCTGGTCCCGGTCTTCACCGGGCTCGAGGCAGAGCCGGACGCGGACGGGCTCAAGCAGCTCGGCGCGACGCTCGCCTCCTACGGGTCGATGGCCATGTTCCACATCGCCGGGATGACGCCCGAGGCTCGCACGCGGGAGGAAGCCTTCGGGAACCGGAAACCGCGCGAGACGATCGTCGTCGCGCCCGGGGACCTGGACCTCACCTACCGGAGCTTTGCGCCTGAGAAGGAAGAGGTGGATCTGGTCGTCTTCGGCACGCCCCACCTCTCGATCTTCGAGGTCCGCCGCCTGGCGAGGCTCCTGGAGGGGAAGAAGGCCCATCCGAACACGATGCTCCTCCTCACGACCAACGCCCAGGTGAAGGCGATGGCGGACCAGTTCGGCTACACGAAGGTGATCGAGGCGACGGGCGCCCGGATCGTGGTAGGGGTCTGCTACTACATCATGACGCCGAGGGAGATGGCGCGCCGCCACGGGCTCAGGACGGTCGTGACCGACTCGGCGAAGCTGGCCAACATCATCGCGGCCTACGGCTATAACCCGATCTTCCGCCCGACCGCCGAGTGCGTGGAGGCGGCGGTGACGGGGCGGATCGCGAGGTAGCATGGGAGCGGCGGCGAGGCCGTCAGAAGCGAAGCGCGGGGAGCCCGTGGTCCTGACGGGCCATCCTGGCGTTGGGGAGGTGGTGGAGGGGGAAGCCCTGGTCTCCCCCGACGGCTTCAGCGCCCGCTACGATCTGGACCGGACGACCGGGATGATCTCGCGGGAGTCCCACGCCCTCTACGGGAAGTCCATCGCGGGGAAGGTCTTCGTCTGCCCCCTCGCCAAGGGCGGCTTCGCCACGTCCTGGGCGCTCCTTGATCTCAAGTCGCGCGGCCGGGCGCCCGTCGCGATGATCTTCGGCTGGGCCAACCCCGTCATGGTCCAGGGCGCGGTCCTGGCCGGCGTGGCGCTGATGGATCAGCTCTCGCCCGACCCGATGGCGGCGATCAGGGCGGGCGACTGGGTTCGCGTGGACCCGAAGGGGGGACGCGTCGAGGTCTGGCCCCGCTCGCTCGAAGGATGATAAACCTCCCTGGGCTCCAGTTCAGGCATCCGCTTCAGCCTTCTTCAGCCCCACACCCCTATAGCACCGGACGAATTCAAACGGCTGACCGAAAAGCTTCGGGAGCGGGGCACGACATTAAAGGCTCGACTACCAAGCGCTTCGCCCTCCCCCTCATCCGCTGCTGGTCGTCCCGCACATGCAGGGCATCAGGTCGACGCCGCGGGGCCCACGTCCGTTGCCTGGCTCCCAGCAGAGCGTCCCAGGTCTCGTCGTTGTAGGCTGTTCGGGGGAGAGCTATATTGACGGCATGCGCGTCGGTCGTCGGCCAGAACCAAACGGGCGAGAACGGGCGGCGCCTCTTTCGATCGGGCGACCCCTAGCACCCCGGCCGGGAAGGGGCCAAGCTGGTTCCCGCGCCGGAGAATATCCCGGCGTAGTGCGACGCGCTGCTCGCCCGGTATCACCGCGAGTACGCGCGTCGGGGACCCGAAGAGCCGAGGTGGACCCGCTCCTCGCTTTCCGCGGCTCCAGCCAGGCCCTGTGGGCGGACGAGCATGCGGACGACTATGTCAGGCGTCTGCGCAAGTGGGCATGAGGTGACAACAGAGCCGAAGGTGTTGCGGCGGGAGTGGACCTCGGTCGAGGGCTGGCGCGGCACTGGACCGGGGATGTGGGCCTGGCTCCTCCAGCGCAGCGCGGCGCTGGTGCTGGTCCTCGTGATCGTGCTCCACCTGAGGAACCCTTTCGTCCGGCCCGTCCAGGCGCTCCTCCTGGCCCTGGTCCTCCTCCACGGGCTCCTGGGCCTCCGCGCGATCCTGCTCGATTTCGGCCTCCCAGTCGGGTGGCACCGCGCCCTGTTCGCAGGTGCGATCCTCCTCTCCGTCGGGCTGTTCATCGGGTTCTGGCTGTGGCGATGGTATTGAGCTGGAGGCGAGGTGATGACGACGATCTCGGCGGCTGATCCCTACGAGCGCCGGCGCGTGAAGGTGCTGGACACCGAGATGGCCTACGTGGACGTGGGGAAGGGGGATCCTGTCGTCTTCCTCCACGGCAACCCGACCTCTTCTTACCTGTGGCGCAACGTGATCCCGCACGTGGAGCCGCTCGCGCGCTGCCTGGCGCCGGACCTGGTCGGGATGGGCGACTCGGGGAAGAACCCCCGCGGCTCATACCGCTTCGTGGACCACGCACGTTACCTGGACGCGTGCTTGGAGGCCCTGGGCCTCACGCGTGTCGTCCTCGTCGTCCACGACTGGGGCTCGGCGCTGGGGTTCTACTGGGCCCAGCGCCGTGCGGAGCGCGTGCGGGGCATTGCCTACATGGAGGGCATTGTCCGGCCGGTCACCTGGGAGGAGTGGCCGGAGGCCGCGCGAAAGATCTTCCAGGCCATGCGGAGCCCGGCAGGGGAGGAAATCGTGCTGCAGAAGAACGTCTTCGTCGAGCGGATCCTTCCCGCGAGTATCCTCAGGAAGCTCAACGACCAGGAGATGGCCGCCTACCGGCGCCCCTGGCTCGAGCCAGGCGAATCGCGGCGGCCGATGCTCACCTGGCCGCGCGAGATCCCCATCGGCGGGGAGCCTCCGGACGTGGTGGCCATCGTGGCCGGCTACTCCAGGTGGCTCGCGGCCAGCCCCGTGCCGAAGCTCTTTATCAACGCCGAGCCGGGGACTATCCTCGTCGGGGCGCAGCGCGAGTTCTGCCGGCGCTGGCCGAACCAGGAGGAGGTGACGGTGAAGGGGCTCCACTTCATCCAGGAGGACTCCCCGGCCGAGATCGGGCAGGCCATCGCGGCCTTCGTCAGAAAGCTGTGAACCCTGGGGCGATGGTGGCGCTGCGGGTGTACCGCTGGGCGCCGGGCTCGGCGGAGCGGTGGCAAGAGTACCGCATTCCGGCGGCCGTGGACCTGACGGTGCTCG
The DNA here is from genome assembly GCA_016209385.1 of Candidatus Rokuibacteriota bacterium. Taxonomy (NCBI): domain Bacteria; phylum Candidatus Rokuibacteriota; species Candidatus Rokuibacteriota bacterium. The sequence goes on along the minus strand of JACQWB010000223.1, from coordinate 1,294 downwards.
ATGCGCTCGTCGAGGTGCAGCGCACGCAGGATGGTACGCTGGCCTTCCGCTACGCGTGCCGGGTCGGGATGTGCGGCTCCTGCGCCATGGTGGTCAACGGCCGCGAGCGGTGGGCGTGCCGGACGCGGCTGTCAGCACTGGGGCCGAGGGTGACGGTCCGCCCCCTCTACCACTTCCCGCTGGTCCGCGACCTGGTCGTGGACATGGAGCCCTTCGTTGCGAAGATGAAGACGGTGGGTGCGGCGTTCGTCCCGCGGGCCGAGGCCCAACAGTTCGCTGCGATCGGGAGCCAGTCGCGCGAACGGCGCGCGATCGATCCGGCGCTGGAGTGCATCGGCTGCGGCGCGTGTCTCTCGGCGTGCACCATGGTGGCTCACGATCCCGGGTTTCCGGGACCTGCGGCGTTGAACCGGGCGTTCACCCTTATGGCCGACAGTCGGGACCCGGCAAAAGCTGAGCGCTGGGTCCCGCTCCTCTCGGAAGACGCCCTCTGGCGCTGCCACGCGCAGGCCAGCTGCACCGAGGTCTGCCCGATGGAGCTCTCTCCCACGGACTCGATCCTCCGCTTGCGTCGCCGCGCTGTCGCTTCGCTCCTGAGGTCATGACGCCTGCTGGCCTTCCGCACCTCAACGGAAACCCTGATCCGGGCGGGATTTCCACGAGCTACGTAGAACGGCAGAACCTCACGATCCGGATGCAGATTCGGCGGTTCACGCGGCTTACGAATGCCTTCAGCAAGAAGCTCGACAACTTGAAAGCGGCTCTGGTCCTTCACTTCGCGTGGCACAACTTCGTGAGAATTCACCGGAGCCTTAGGGTGACCCCAGCGATGGCGGCGGGACTAACCAATCGGGTTTAGGATTAGACCGAATTCATTTCTTGAGGAACGAACGTCATGAAAATGAAAGAGATAATAAAGGATCGGTATTGGGGTGGGACAGCGGGCGGAAAAATTACGGTGGAGCAAATGATGCCAGGATTGTATGGCTTACACCTGCGGATGGTCGTGTTTTGGCGCTGCGACTCTGTCACGCAGCCGCAGTGGTAGAAACTGAACGCGCAAGGCGAAAAGATGAAAAAGCAATCGCCAAACGGGAGCGACGGCTAAAAGATACCCAGAAAACGAGGATCAATTTAGGACACTACCGCTAGGCCAGCCATTTCGGAAGATAAGCCAGTAGCCACGCGGTAAAGCCTCGCCGGGGTTGCCCGTCGGTCCTGCCAGCGTTTCTCGCGCAGGGCACGCTATTTTCGCACTCGCAGAAAAGTCTTGACTTCAGCCGTATCTGTGTGT
>JACQWB010000222.1 GCA_016209385.1 Candidatus Rokuibacteriota bacterium | reverse complement strand
GGCTTGGCCCGCGCAACCAACTCGGGCCTCGCCTCGTGGCTCTCCTCGCCTGCGGCTCGTCGGCAGCCCCTCGGCTCGAACCGCCATTCCTGGGGGGAGGCCTCGGAGGGGGCCGTCGAGGCCCCCACCGACTTAATAGCGGGCTTTGGCGGCGCTCTCGGGGGGCGTCTCGCCGACCTTGATCTGGACGTCCAGGGGCTTTTTCTTCCGCAGCAGCTGGAGCGTGACCGTCTTTCCGACCTCGGTTTCGGCCACCAGCCGCTGCAGGTGGTGGTAGTCCTCCACCTGCGTGCCGTCGAAGGCGCGGATCAGGTCTCCCTGCTGGAGGCCGGCTTCGGCGGCAGGGCTTCCCGGATACACCGACGCCACGACGGCGCCAGCCGTTCCCGTCGCGCCGAGCGACTGCCCGAGTTCGGGGGAAACCGGTTGGACCGCGATGCCCAGCCAGCCGCGGACGACCTTGCCCTTCTCCATGAGCTGGCTCGTGACCCGCTTCACCATGTTGATCGGGATGGCGAAGCCGATCCCTTGGCCGGTGGCGACGATGGCCGTGTTGATGCCGATGACTTCTCCCTTCAGGTTCACCAGAGGCCCGCCCGAGTTGCCGGGATTGATGGAGGCATCGGTCTGGATGAAGTTCTCGTAGGTAGCGATCCCGACCTCCGACCGGCCGGTGGCGCTGATAACCCCGACCGTTACCGTCTGGTCGAGGCCGAAGGGGTTGCCGATCGCGATGGCCCACTCTCCCACCCGGAGACGCTCGGAGTCGCCCAACCGGGCGACGGTGAGCTCGGCGTCGGGCTGGATCTTGACGACAGCCAGGTCGGTCTTGGCGTCGGACCCCACCGTCCGGCCGCGATGCTCTGTCTTCGAGGAGAGCTTCACGATCACCTCGTCGGCCCCCTTCACGACGTGGAAGTTCGTGAGGATATAGCCGCGCTTGTCGAGGATGACGCCCGAGCCGAGACTGGGCTGGCGGAACTCTCCCCGGGGGCCCTGCCGCGGGCCGAAGAACTGCTCGAAGAAGTCGCGGAAGACCGGGTCCTCGGTGGAGGGGCCGGGCGCCGTGAACGGACGCCGCCGTTTGGCCAGGTGAACCGTGCCGATGTTGACGACTGCGGGGCGCACCTGCTCGGCCACCGTGATGAAGGCCGACTGCAGCGCCTCGGCGACGGGCGCCGCGTCGGAACGGGTGAGGGGAGGCGGCCCGGCAGGGGGCGTGCTCAGCGTCGCGTGCAGGGCGAACCCACCGGCGCCGGCGGCGAGAACGAGGAGAGCGACCAGTAGCCCTCTGAATGTGAGCGGTGTCATAATCTGGCGGGCCTCGACTCCGTGAGCATCATACTACAGGTCAGCACACGGAGTCCGACGTGCTCTTGGCCCAGCCGGGCACGGGCGCGCGCGATTGCTGGCGCGTGGGGACCTCGGCTCGGGGCGCTCCGGGCGGTGTCCCGTCCAGCCGGAGCGGTGGTTGTCCGGCAAAAATTGTTGGGTCCAAAGGGAAGTGTGGTATAAGTGTAAGTGGCCTAATTTTCGGAATTTTCTGGGTGCTCTGGCTCAGTGGTGTGGGGGACAGGGCCTGGGCGAGAAGCGCTGGTTGACTGGGGGGAAATACTGAGGTGGCCGGGAAACCGCTAGGCGCCTACCTGCTGCAGGCCGGGCTCATCAGCAAAGAGCAGCTCGAGATGGCGCTCCGTGAGGCGAAAACCTCCGGCGAGTTGCTCGGGGAGGTGCTGATCCGGCTCGGCTTTGCCGCCGCCGACGACCTCTCGATGGCGCTGGCCGAGCAGGCTGGCATCCCGCGCATCGATCTCGGCCAGCATCGTCCGGACCCCGAACTGTCCGCGCTCATTCCCGAGCCTTTTGCCCGCAAGCACACTGTTGTCCCCATCTCCAAGGATGGGTTCACCCTGACCGTCGCCATGGGCAACATCTTCGACGTCGCCGCCATCGACGACCTCCAGCGCAAGACGAAGCTGTTCATCAAGGTGGTGTGGGCCAGGGAGAGCGAGATCAAGAACACCCTCGATCTCGCCTATTCGGCGCAGGGGGGGAGGCGGGCGGCCACAGAGGAGGAGGTTCAGCAGGCCGAGGCGCGGGCGGGCGCCGCTGAGGCGAGCGTCAGCGTCGAGACCCCCGTGACCAAACTGGTCGAAGAGCTTTTCCAGAAAGCCTCAAAGGAAGGGGCGACCGACATCCACATCAACCCCGACGAGAAGTCGATGCGGACGCGGTTCAGGTTCGACGGGATCCTCTACAGCGGTCCGACGATCCCCAAGGAGCTTCACCCGTCCATCATCACCCGGATCAAGATCCTGGCCGGGCTCAATATCTCGGAAAACCGCCTGCCCCAGGACGGGCGGATCCTCTACCACGACGGCCCCTACCGCCTGGACCTGCGCGTGTCAACGTTCCCGACGATCCACGGAGAGAACGTGGTCATCCGGGTGCTCGATAAGAACCGGAGCTTTGGGCTCGAGCAGCTCGGGTTCACTCCGAACAAGCTGGTGATCTTCAAGCGGCTGATCGAAAAGCCTTACGGGCTGATCCTCGTGACCGGGCCCACCGGATCCGGGAAGACCACCACCCTCTATTCGGCCCTCACGCATATCAACTCCCAGGAGGTGAACATCGTCACCCTCGAGGATCCGGTCGAGTACGAGGTGCCCTTGGTCAGGCAATGCCAGATTAATCCGAGGGCCGGGCTCACGTTCGTGACCGGGCTCCGCGCCATTCTTCGCCACGACCCCGACATCATCCTCGTGGGCGAGATGCGCGACCTCGAGACCGTGGAAACCACGGTGAGGGCCGCGCTGACCGGTCACCTAGTCTTCAGCACCTTCCACACCAACGACGCCGTGGGGACGATTCCACGCATGCTGGAGATGGGGGTGGAGCCGTTTCTGGTGGCGTCCTCGCTGCTCGCTGTGGTCGGCCAGCGGCTGGTCAGGGTGATCCACACGCACTGCAAGACCGAGGTGACGCCCGACGACGAGATCCTCGCCCGGGTCGGATCCAAGGCTCGGGAGGTGGAGACCTTCTACAAAGGCAAGGGGTGCGCCGGGTGCAACCAGACCGGGTACCGGGGCCGGCTGGGGATTTTCGAGCTCCTTGAGGTGACTCCACGGATCTCTCAGCTTATCGCCCAGAAAGCAGAGCCCGCGGCTCTGTACAAGGCGGTGCTGGACGAGGGCATGGAGACCATGTTCCAGGACGGCCTGAAAAAGGTGGCTGCCGGCGTGACCACCCTCGAAGAGCTCATCCGGGTGACGTACTCCCTCGAATAAGACCCTGGACATGCCCCACTACGCCTACCGGGCCAAGGACGACTACGGGAAGACCGTGACCGGCCTGATCGAGGCGCCCACCGAGGACGAGGTGGATTCGAGCCTTCGCGACAAGGGGCTCTATGTGATCTCGGTCGAGCCGCGGGCTCAGGCCCGGCCGGGCGCCAGCAGGCCCGCCGCACGGTCCGTGGGTCGGGTCTCCCGGAGGGACCTTATCCTGCTCACCAGCCATCTCCAGACACTCTTCTCCGCGGGCATCCCGTTGGCCCCGGGTCTCCGGGAGTTCGCCGACGAGGCGCCCAACAAAGCCATCGGGGCCGTCGCCGCCGCGATCCTGGAGCGCGTCGAGGGCGGGGCCATGCTCTCCGACGCCATGGCCCAGTTCCCGAGCGTCTTCCCCGAGCTCTACGTCGCGCTGGTCAAAGCGGGGGAGGCGTCGGGGCACCTGGATGCGGTCTTCGCCGACCTCGTGACTCACATCGAGTGGCAGCAAGGGATCATCAGCCAGGTCCGACAGGCGAGCATCTACCCCATGGTCCTCTTGTCCGCGCTGACGGGACTGGTAATCCTTCTCTTCACCTTCGTCCTGCCGCGGTTCGCCAAGATCCTGGAACGGACCGGCGCTCCGCTCCCCCTCCCGACGAAGATCGTGTTGGTCGTCGGTGGATTCATGCAGGCCAACTGGACCTACCTCTTCTTCGGGGTCGTGGCGCTGGTGGTGCTCTACCGCCTCTGGGGACGCACCACGGGGGGGCGATTGGCCATCGACCGCTTCAAGCTCCAGCTGCCGATCTTCGGCACGATCCTCCGCAAGGTCGCGCTGAGCCGGTTCACGCACAATCTCGAGACACTCCACCGCGCCGGCGTGGAGTTCGTCTACGCCCTCACGGTGCTGGAGCGCGTGGTGGGCAACGCCGCCATCGCGCGGGCCGTGGCCCAGGTGAAGGAGAGGGTCATCGGGGGCATGGCGTTCACCGAGGCCCTCAGGGCGAGCGGAGAGTTCCCGCCCCTCGTCCTCAGGATGGTGGCGAGCGGGGAGATGTCGGGGAACCTGGCGGACAGCCTCGGCAAGGTGAGCCAGTACTACGACAAGGAGGTGCCCGACGCGGTGAGGCGCCTCTTCGGCCTGATCGAGCCGGTCATGATCACGGTGCTCGCCGTTGTCGTGCTGGGGTCGATCCTGGCGGTCTTCCTGCCGATCTACACGATCCTGGGGAAGATCGGCGGCCAGCGGTTCCGATGAGAAAGGGGATCCGGCGGTGCTAGCGCAATCGGAGGGGGCCTCGACGGCCCCCTCCGAGGCCTCCCCCAGGAATGGCAGTTCGAGCCGAGGGGCTGCCGACGAGCCGCAGGCGAGGAGAGC
>JACQWB010000221.1 GCA_016209385.1 Candidatus Rokuibacteriota bacterium | reverse complement strand
TCGTAGTAGACCAGCTCTACCCGCCGGCCGAGGAGGCCACCCTTCTTGTTGACGTCTTCGGCCCAGATCTGCATGGCGAGCAGGGCGGCCTTGCCATTGGCAGCGAGGCCTCCGGTCAGCGCCATGCCAAAGCCGATCCGGATCGGCTGAGCCGTCTGGGCCCCGCTGATCGCCGGCGCCCACGCCTGCGCGACGAGCACCAGGGCGATGACGGTCCCGATCCAACCCCACCATCGAGTCCTGCACTTCCCAGGTCGTATCATCTCCCTCCCCCTAACTCAGTCGGCGTGTTCGAGCTGTCTCTCGTTCGAACTCAATCAGGCCCCGGACCCCCCTCACCTCCCTCCGCGACGACACCGCGGCCGCTCTCGTCGCCCGGGTCGCCAGAGCACAAGCGTTGTGGGGGGAATCCTACTGGAGAGCGCCCTCGCGCGTCAAGGTCTGTAATAGCTTCAGGAAGCGGGCGGGGACGAGGCCCGCCGCGCATCCCGCTGCCGCGTTCAACGCGAGGGACCCGGCGCCGGCCGCGTGACGACGTCGCCCTCCAGCACCGGGACCTCGGCATAGACGCTCAGCGCCAGACAGGCCCGGAGGTCGTCGTGGTAGCCGCGCTGCTCGAGCTCCCGCGCCCACGCCGAGTCGGTGAGAAGCCCATCCAGGCGGCGCCGGTAGTGGCCAGCCACAGCGCGGCAGGCGCGGGCCGCATCGGTTATCTCCAGCGGGCCGGCCTTGTCGGCGATGGCGTCCAGGAGCAGGCCGGCGGCGACCGTGTCCTCGAGGGAGAGGGCTCCGGTCTCACCCGAGCAGACCACGGTGAGATCCCGACCCGTGGCGAGCGCCCACCCGGCGACGGCCTCGACGTTCACGAGCCCGCACACCGCGGCCACCGCAGCCCCGGACGCCGCCCGAAGGGCCTGGGTGCCGTTGGTGGTCGTGAAGACGACCACTTTATCCCGGACGCGCTCCGGCGTGTACTGGAGCGGCGAGTTTCCCAGATCGAAGCCCACGATCGGCTCCCCGCGCCGCTCACCGCCGAGGAGCACGTCCGCGGGCGGGAACGCCCTGGCCCGCGCGCGGGCCTCCTCCGGAGTCAGCACCGGGATCAGCATTCGAGCGCCGTTCGCCAGCGCGGTGACGATCGTGGTCGAGGCACGGAACACGTCGATGACCACCGCGGCCCGGCCTCGAAGCCGATGCGCCGAGAGGTCCGCAAGGGTCAACGCGGCGTCGGCGCGCATCGAGACCGACGCCGGTTCGAGCGCCTCACGCCGTGACAGCGCGACGACCACGTCCCATGGCAGGCGGACCACGCCGGCGCGATCGCTAGGCAACCCGGAGGGGGGCTACGCCCCCCTTCCGGACCTCCCCCCAAGGAACTTGCGCGGGCCGGGTACCCACGCCGAAGGCGTGGGTGCGCGCTCGAAGTGGAACCCCCAATCGTGGGCGAACTGTCAGGAGCGCTAGAGCATTCAACCCTGGTAGTCCAACAGGCCGCTAGCCCCCTTTGGGAGGCAGCGGGCCCGGACCCGTCCCGCGGTGGCGATCGCGGGCGGCACGGATCTTCAGGCGCAGGGCGTGGAGGGCGATGAACCCCTCGGCATCCTTCTGCCGGTACACCCGGTCGGCTTCGAACGTGGCGAAATCGGCATGGTACAGCGACCACGGCGACCGCCGCCCGACTACCGTGACGTTCCCCTTGTAGAGCTTGAGCCTGACCGTCCCGGTCACGTCCTTCTGGGCCTCGTCGACGAAGCGCTGGAGGGCCTCGCGCTCCGGAGCAAACCAATAGCCGTAGTAGACCATTTCGGCGTAGCGCGGCACGAGGCTGTCGCGAAGGTGGAGCAGCTCTCGATCGAGCGTGAGCGACTCGAGCGCCCGGTGGGCCACGTGCAGGATCGTCCCGCCCGGCGTCTCGTACACGCCTCGCGATTTCATCCCGACGTAACGATTCTCGACCAGGTCCACCCGGCCAATCCCGTGCTCGCCGCCCAGGCGGTTCAACCGCTCGAGGAGCGCCACCGGGCCCAGCGTTTTGCCATCCACGGCGACCGGGTTCCCCGCCTCGAAGTCGATCTCGACGTACACCGGGACGTCCGGCGCCGCCTCCGGAGAGTTGGTGAGGAGGAACATCTTCTCGGGAGGCTCGGCCCAGGGGTCCTCCAGGATCCCGCCCTCGTAGGAGATGTGGAAGAGGTTCCGGTCGGTGGAGTACGGCCGCTCGGCGGTGACGGGGACCGGGATGTCGTGGCGCTGCGCAAAGTCGAGCAGCGCCGAGCGCGAGCTCAGCTCCCACTCGCGCCACGGCGCGATGATCCGCAGCTCGGGAGCCAGAGCCGCATAGGTGAGCTCGAACCGGACCTGGTCGTTCCCCTTCCCGGTGGCGCCGTGCGCCAGCGCATCCGCCCCTTCCCGGAGCGCGATCTCCACCTGGCGTTTGCCGATCAGGGGCCGGGCGATCGAGGTGCCGAGGAGGTAGCCCCCCTCGTAGACGGCGTTGGCACGCAGCATCGGGTAGACGAAATCGCGGACGAACTCCTCGCGGAGGTCCTCGACGAAGACCTTGGCGGCGCCCGTCCGGATGGCCTTGTCCCGAACCAGCGCCAGCTCCTCACCCTGACCCAGGTCAGCGCAGAAGGCGATGACCTGGCAGCCGTAGGTCTCGATCAGCCACCGGAGAATGACCGAGGTGTCGAGGCCGCCCGAGTAGGCGAGCACGACCTTCCGCGGGGGTGAGGACACGGACCGACCCCTCAGGGCGCGGCGGCGAGCGCGAAGGTCCCGTCCTTGGGCGAGGACGGTGACCCGAAGGTGATCCGCTTGATCGTGAAGTAGGGGCAGAAGATGAGCCGGGCTTCCGCGCGCTCACCGTGGACGGTGACGCTGAGCCAGCTCTCGCGCGTCTGGTTGATCGCGCGAAGACGGAGCACCGTGCCGTCGTCCAGGAGCAGCTCGACGACCGGGGCGGCGAGCTTCTGCTCCCGGCAGAACTGCTGCACGTGGTCCGGGAACTGCCGCTCGAAGAAGATGCGGTCAAACATCGCTGGCACCGAGGAGCGCGACGAGGAGCGCCTTCTGGAGGTGGAGCCGGTTTTCGGCCTGCTCGAGCACGAGGCTCCGGGGCCCGTCGACGACCGCGTCGGTGATCTCCTCCCCGCGATGGGCCGGCAGACAGTGCATGACCACGGCCGAGGGCTTGGCGAACCCGACCAGCGTGTCGTTCACCTGATAGCGCTGGAACGCCTCGAGCCGCAGCTCCCGCTCGGCCTCCTGCCCCATGCTGATCCAGACGTCGGTATACAGGACGTCGGCCCCCTCGGCCGCCTGCCTGGGGTCCGGCGTGATCGAGAACCGCCCACCGAGCTCGCGGCACGCGGCCTGGATCGCGGGCTGCGGCTCGTAGCCCGGAGGACAGGCCACCGCGACGGACGCCCCGGTGAGCGCCGACAGGAGCATGATCGAGTGGCACACGTTGTTGCCGTCGCCGATCCAGGCCACCCGGATCCTGGCGAGATCCCAGCCGCGCTCCCACAGCGTGAAGAAGTCGGCGAGCGCCTGGCAGGGGTGCTCCAGGTCCGAGAGCCCGTTCACCACCGGGATGCCCGCGTGGCGCGCGAGCCCCTCCACGGTCGCGTGGCGCAACGTGCGGGCCGCAATCACGTCCACCCACCGCCCCAGGTTCCGGGCCACGTCGGGTACCGATTCCCGCACGCCGAGCCCGATCTCGTTGGCCGAGAGGTAGATGGCGCGTCCGCCCAGGTGGACCATCGCCACTTCGAACGTCACGCGCGTGCGGAGCGAGGGCTTCTCGAACACCAGCGCCAGGGTCCGGCCGGTCAGCGGGGTCGAGCGATCGCCGGCCTTCCGCTTCGCCTTCAGGTCGGCCGCGAGCCGGAAGAGGGAGGCGATCTCCTCCCGCCCGAGGTCGCGGATCGAGACCAGGTGGGTCATGGCACGGCTTCGCCGAGCGCCGAATCCAGGATCCCGAGGGCCCGCTCGACGTCACGTTCCGAGACGATCAGCGGCGGGGCCAGCCTCACCACCGTGTCCCCGGCGGTCAGCACCAGGAGGCCGCGCTCCCGGCAGCGCGTGACCACAGGTGCCGCGGGCGCCGTCAGCTCGATCCCGATCAGCAGCCCTCTTCCCCTCACCTGCTTGATGAGCGGGTGCGTCTGTCGCATTGCCTCCAGCCGGCCAATCAGGAACCGCCCGACCCGGGCGGCCCGCTCGGGGAGGTTCTCCTCGAGGACCGTCGTGAGGGTCGTCAGCCCGACGGCCGTCGCGAAGGGACTCCCGCCGAAGGTGCTCCCGTGGCTCCCCCGCGTCAGGATAGCCGCGACCGCCTCGGTCGCCAGGGTGGCCCCGATCGGGATCCCGTTGGCGAGCGCCTTGGCCAGCGTCATGATGTCGGGCGCCACGCCCGAGTGCTGGTAGGCCCACAGAGCGCCAGCCCGTCCCATCCCGGTCTGGATCTCGTCGAGGATCAGCAGGATGCCCGCCGCGTCGCAGAGCTTCCTGAGCCCCGGGAGGTAGCCGTCGTCGGGAACGACGACCCCGCCTTCTCCCTGGATCGGCTCGACGAGGACGGCGGCGGTCCGGTTGTCGATCGCGCGCTCGACGGCGCGGAGGTCGTTGTAGGGGACGTGCTTGAAGCCCGGCACGAGCGGCTCGAAGCCGTGCCAGACCTTTTCCTGGCCCGTCGCGGTGAGCGTGGCGAGAGTCCGCCCGTGGAAGGAGTTTCGGGTCGCGATGATCTCGTAGCGGTCGCTGGAAAAGGTCTCCTTGGCGTACTTCCGCGCGAGCTTGATGGCCCCCTCGTTGGCCTCCGCCCCCGAATTCGAGAAGAAGACCCGGTCGGCGAAGGAGCGCTCGACCAGGAGCTTGGCCAGGTGGATTCCCGGCGGGCTGTGGAAGAGATTGCTCACGTTCGTGAGCGTCGCCGCCTGCTCGCGAATCATCCCCACCACGCGCGGGTGGCAGTGCCCGAGCCCGAGCACCACGTGCCCGCTGGTGAAGTCGAGATACTCCTTGCCTTCCGCGTCCCACACCCGGGCCCCCTCGCCGCGGACGAGGCAGAGGGGGTAGCGGGCGTAGGTCTGCATCAGGTAGCTCTCCGACCACTGCATCAGCGTCTTTGTATCCACCGGTCGCTCCTCACAGGACGATTTCGGTGCCGATGCCTTCTTTCGTGAACACCTCGAGGAGGATGGCGTGGGGGATCCGGCCATCGATGATGTGAGCCTTCGCCGTCCCGCCCTCCAGCGCGCGGAGCGACGACTGCACCTTCGGCACCATGCCACCCTCGATGATCCCGGCCGTCATCAACTGCTCGGCTTCCTTCCGGGTCAGCGTGGACAGGAAGCGCCCGTCCTCGCCCTTGATCCCCTGAACGTCGGTCAGGTGGATCAGCTTTTCTGCGGCCAGTGCGGCGGCCAGTTCAGCCGCGACGAGGTCGGCGTTGATATTATAGGTCTCCCCGTCGGGGCCGACGCCGACGGGCGCGATGACCGGGATGAACCCGTTCTCCTCCAGCAGGCGGATCGCCTGGGGGTCGACGGCCTCGACCTCTCCGACCAGGCCGATGTCCACCTCTTCGCCCGCCGGCGTCCGGTGGCCGCGGCGGCGGGCCAGGATCAGCTGCCCGTCCTTTCCGGAGAGTCCGACCGCCCGGCCGCCGTAGTGGTTGATCAGTCCGACGATCTCCTTGTTGACCTTGCCGACCAGGACCATCTCGACGATCTCCATCGTCTCGGCGTCGGTCACCCGCATCCCGCCCACGAACTCGGGTTCTTTCCCCAGCCGCTTCATCAGCGCGCCGATCTGGGGGCCGCCGCCGTGGACGATCACGGGGTTGATCCCCACGTAGCGCAGCAGGATCACGTCCAGGGCGAAGGAGGGCTTGAGGGCCGCCTGCTCCATCGCGGCCCCGCCGTACTTGATGACCAGCGTCTTCCCCTGAAAGGCGCGGATGTAGGGCAGGGCCTCCATGAGGATCTCGGCCCGCTGGACCAGCGCCGCCATGTCCGGGGTCGCCATCGTGTTCCCGTCGTTCGTAACAGTCGGAGCCTGAGGCCCTTGCCCCCAGCTTATAAAATATATCGGGACAGATCTTCGTCCTTCACGAGATCGGCGAGCCGGGTCTGAACGTAGCCGGCGTCCACGATCAGCTCCTTCCCCGGCATGTCCGGCGCCTCGAAGGAAACCTCCTCCAGCAGCTTCTCCACGATCGTGTAGAGACGCCGGGCCCCGATGTTCTCCGTGCGCTCGTTCACCCGGGCCGCCATCTCCGCGACGGCCTCCACGGCATCGGCGGTGAAGCGGAGCGTCACGCGTTCGGTCTTGAGGAGCTCTACGTACTGCTTGATCAGGGCGTTCTGCGGCTCGGTCAGGATGCGGACGAAGTCCGCGCGCGTCAGCGGCTCCAGCTCCACCCGGATCGGGAACCGCCCCTGCAGCTCCGGGATCAGGTCGGACGGCTTGGCCACGTGGAACGCGCCGGCAGCGATGAACAGGATGTGGTCCGTGCGGACCATCCCGTACTTCGTCATGACCGTACACCCCTCGACGACGGGGAGAAGGTCCCGCTGGACACCCCCCCGGGAGACGTCCGGCCCGTGCCCCGACTCCCGGCCGGCGATTTTGTCCAGCTCGTCCAAGAAGACCAGCCCGGAGTTCTCCACCCGGTGGATCGCCTGGCTCACGACCTCGTCCATGTCCACCAGCCTCTGAGCCTCTTCCTGGGCCAGGATCCGCTTCGCCTCCGCGATCTTCACCTTCCGCCGCTTCGTCTTGGAGGGCAGCATGCCGGAGAGCATCTCCTTCAGGTGGATCCCCATCTCCTCCATCCCCTGCCCCGAAAAGATCTCCACGATCGGCGTCACCTGGGTCTGGATCTCCAGCTCGATCAGCCGCTCGTCGAGCCGGCCCGCCTGGAGCTGCTGGCGCAGCTTTTCTTTCGTCGCCTGCCGGGAGGCCTCGGGCGAGACCTCCTCGAGGGTCGCGCTCTGGAACGGCTCGCGGGGGCGGCGCGGCAGGAGGAGGTCGAGCAGGCGCTCTTCCGCCAGCTGCTCCGCCCGCTCACGCACGGTCTCCGTCATCTCCGCCTTCACCATGTTCACGGCCAGCTCGGTCAGGTCGCGGATCATCGACTCCACGTCGCGCCCGACGTATCCGACCTCGGTGTACTTGGAGGCCTCGACCTTCAGGAACGGCGCCTGGGCGAGCTTGGCCAGCCGCCGGGCGATCTCCGTCTTTCCAACCCCGGTGGGGCCGATCATGATGATGTTCTTCGGCGCCACCTCGTCCCGAAGCTCGGCGGGCAGGTTCTGGCGCCGCCAGCGGTTCCGGAGCGCGATCGCCACGGCCCGCTTGGCCCTCTCCTGGCCGATGATGTAGCGGTCCAGCTCGGCCACGATCTGGGCCGGCGTCAGCGGTTCCATGGACTGGCGAGTACGCGCCACAGCCTTCACCTCACGCCACAGCCGCGCGGTGTTTGAGCGCCGGCTTTGCCGGCGCCACCCCGGGGGAGGTTTGGAAGGGGGGCGTAGCCCCCCTCCAAGTCTTCAGAGCTCCTCGACCATGATCCGGTCGTTCGTGTAAACGCAGATCGCCGCGGCGATCCGCATCGCTTCCTCCACGATCTCCTTGGCACCGAGATCCGACTGGGCAACCAGCGCGCGGGCGGCCGCCAGCGCGAACGGGCCCCCGGAACCGATCCCGACGATGCCGTCGTCTGGCTCGATGACCTCCCCGGTTCCCGAGACGATGAAGGAGTGCTCCGCGTCTGCAACCGCGAGGAGCGCCTCCAGCCGCCGGAGGATCCGATCCGTCCGCCACTCCTTGGCCAGCTCGACGGCGGCCCGCGGGAGGTTCCCGCGGTACTCCTCGAGTTTCGACTCGAACTTATCGAAGAGGGTGAAGGCATCGGCGGCGGTGCCGGCGAAGCCGGCGAGAACCCGGCCCTGGTACACCTTGCGCACCTTCCGCGCTCCGGCCTTGACGATCGTCTGGCCGATGGACACCTGGCCGTCTCCCGCCATCGCCACCCGTCCCCGGTGGCGGACGCAGATGATCGTCGTCGCCCTCACCGTGCTCTCGCTCACGCCCGTCCTCGGCGGGGTCCAACCGCTGACGTGCCGGCGCGCGACCGCTCGCTCGTCGGGACCTCCCCGGGATGGGCCCGCGGGTGAGCGGCGTCGTAGACCTTCATCAGCCGGTCGGCGCTCACGTGGGTGTACTTCTGGGTCGTGGACAGGCGGCTGTGCCCGAGCAGGTCCTGGATCAACCGGAGATCGGCCCCCTGGTCCAGCATGTGCGTGGCAAACGTGTGGCGGAGGGCATGGGGCGTGACCGGACGGGCGATCCCTGCCCCGCGGGCCCGGCCCTTGACGATCCGATGGACGCTGCGAACCGTGAGCCGTCCACCCCGGAGGTTCTGGAAGAGGGCTCCCTCCCCCGACGGACGCACGGCCAGGTAGGCGTCGAGCGCGCGCAGGGCGTGGTCGCCGAGCGGGACGATCCGCTCCTTATTTCCCTTCCCGACGACCCGAACCGTGCCCTGAAAGCGATCGAGATCGCCCCGGTCGACCCCGCAGAGCTCCGCGACCCGGAGGCCCGTCGCGTAGAAGACCTCCAGGATCGCGCGATCCCGCTTCCCCTGAACCGTGTCAGGGGCAGCAGACTCGAGGAGCGCCCAGGCCTCGTCGATGGGAAGAAACGCGGGAAGGCGCTTCGGGACGCGCGGCGTCCCGACCTCTCGGGCGGGGTTCCGCGGGATCACGCCCCGGCGCGCCCAGAAGCGGAACCCGCTCTTGAGCGCCGCGAGCTTCCGGGCGATCGTGGTCCGGCTGAGCCCGCGGCTGTGAAGCCACACCAGGTACGCGCGGATCGCCCGCGCATCCACATCCGCAAGGCGCGCGAGCTTGTGACGGGCGAGGAAGGCCGTGAACTCGCCGAGGTCAGCCCGGTAGCTCCTGAGCGTGTGAGGCGACGCCCCCCGCTCGACGTCCAGGTACTGGAGGAAGGTCTCGACGGCATTCATGACAGCCTCGGAGGGGGCATCACGACGCCGGGGCCTCGAGCGTCTGTTTGTGGTCGCACGTCTGTCTGAAGCAGGACCGGATCAGCTTTCCGCCGCGCGCCATCCGCTCCAGGAGAAACGGCGCCCCGCAGGCCGGGCAGGGCTCCGCCACGGGCCGCTGCCAGAGGATGAACTTGCACGTCGGATACTGGGAGCAGGCGTAATAGGCCTTGCCCCGCCGAGAGCGCCGCTCGACAAGCTGGCCGCCGCAGCTGTCCTGCGGGCAGGCGATGCCGGTGGTCAGGGGCTTGGTGTTCTTGCACTCCGGGTAGCCCCGGCAGGCGACGAACTTCCCATAGCGCCCCTCCCGCACCACCATGGGCTTGCCGCACTGGTCACAGGTCTCCCCCGTCGCCACCTCCTCGGGCCGCCCGCCGTTGCCGCTCAGGTCCTGCGTGAACTTGCAGTCCGGATACCCGGAGCAGGCCAGGAACTTACCGAACCGGCCCCACCGCTCGAGCAGCGGGCTGCCACACTCAGGGCAGCGCTCTCCCGTCTTGGTGCCGCGCTTGAGGTCGATCATCTTGACCTCGGCCGTCTTGAGGCGGGAGGCGAACACGCCGTAGAACTGACGGACCGTCTCCACCCAGGGAGCGTCTCCCTCCTCGATCTCGTCCAGCGACTCCTCCATCTGAGCCGTGAACTTCACGTCCATGATCTCGGGGAACGAGGTGAGCAGCAGGTCGGTAACCTCCGTCCCGAGCCCGGTCGGGTAGAGAGTGCCCTTCTCCCGGCGGACGTAGTCCCGCTCCTGGATCGTGCTCAGGATCTGCGCGTAGGTGGAGGGCCGGCCGATCCCCCGCTCCTCCAGCTCCTTCACGAGCGACGCCTCCGTGTAGCGCGGTGGCGGTTGGGTGAAATGCTGCTTGGGCTCCAGCGCGAGGAGCGTGAGAGCCTCTCCGACTTCCAGCGGCGGGAGCACGCCCTCGGCCTCTTCCTCCGACGGCGCCTCCGTCTCCTCGCGGCCCTCCACGTAGACCGCCATGAATCCGCGGAAGCGGAGCGTGGAGCCCTGCGCCCTGAAGCTGCAGGTTGCGGCTTCGATGTCGACGGAGACCGTGTCGTACACGGCCGGGCGTATCTGGCTGGCCAGGAACCGCTCCCAGATCAGGCGGTAGAGTGCGAGCATCTCGCGGTTGAGAAACGGCGCCAGGCTCTTGGGGTCCCGCGCCGGATCGCTGGGGCGGATCGCCTCGTGCGCCTCCTGCGCCCCCTTCCGCGATCGGTAGGCGGGTGGCGCGTCGGGCAGATACTCGCCCCCCAGACGCCCTTGCACCCACTCGCGCGCCCGTGCCTGCGCCTCGCGGGCGACCCGCACCGAATCGGTGCGCATGTAGGTGATCAGTCCGACCGGCCCCTCGTCCCCCACCTCCACGCCCTCGTAGAGCCGCTGGGCGAGCATCATCGTCTTCTTCGCCGTGAAGCGGAGCTTCCGCCATGCCTCCTGCTGGAGCGTGGAGGTGATGAAGGGAGGTGCCGGATTTTTCTTCCGCTCGCCCCGCTCGACAGCCCGCACGACGAAGGGGGCGCCCTCGAGGCCCCGGATCGTCTCCGCGACCTCGGCTTCGGTCGCGAGGCTGGCCTTCTCACCCCGGATCGCCCTGAGCGCCGCGGTGAACTCCGGCGGCGCCGCGGCGCGAAGCCTCGCGTGGAGGGTCCAGTACTCGACCGGTACGAACGCGCGGATCTCCCGCTCGCGGTCGACGATGAGTTTCACCGCCACCGACTGCACCCGTCCCGCCGACAGCCCGCGCTGCACCTTCTTCCAGAGGAGCGGGGAGAGGTTGTAGCCGACCAGGCGGTCCAGCACCCGCCGCGCCTGCTGCGCCTCCACCTTCCGTCGGTCGATCTTTCCCGGTTGACGGAAGGCGGCCTTGACAGCCCGCTCGGTGATCTCGTTGAAGAGCACCCGGTGCACCTTCCGCCGGTCCACCGGCAGCTGCTGGGCCAGGTGCCAGCCGATGGCCTCGCCTTCGCGGTCCGGGTCGGTCGCGACGTAGAACGCGTCCGCCTTCTCCGCCACCTTGCGGAGCTCCTCCAGCGTCTTCCGCTTGGCGGGAATGACCCGGTACTCGGGCGCGAACCCCTTCTTCACGTCCACGCCGAGCCTGGTCTTCGGGAGGTCCACGACGTGTCCCATCGAGGCTCTGACCAGGTACGTGGCGTCCAGATACTTCTGGATGGTCTTCACCTTGGTGGGTGACTCCACCACGACCAGCGCCCGCTTCGCCCGCGCTTTTTCTGTCATGAACGTCTCGCCCGCACGTACAGCCGACCCGGGAGCTGTCGGACCCAGCCGTGGAGCTCCAGGGTCACGAGGAGCGCCGCGGCCCGCCCGGAAGGAACACCGCTCCGCTCGATCAGCTCCGCCGCGTGGACGGGCGCCTCGCCGACGAGATCGAGGAGAATCCGCTCGTCCGCCTCGAGCGACGGTCCGGAAGGCTGCTGCCACGCAGGGGTGACGAGACACCGGCGCCACCTCTCCGGAAGCTCGGCGACCACGTCCTCCCAGCTCTGAACCAGTTTAGCACCGTCCTGGATAAGACGGTTGCTGCCCCGCGCCAGCGCCGATGTGATGTTCCCCGGGACCGCAAAGACCTCGCGACCCAGCTCTCCGGCGTGGCCCGCGGTAATCAACGCTCCGCTGCGCTCGGCCGCCTCGCCGACGACGGTCCCCAGGGCCAGGCCCGCGATCGTCCGGTTGCGCAGCGGGAAATGCTCCGGCAACGGCGGCGTGCCCATCGGGAACTGCGAGACCAGCGCCCCGTGCTCGATGACGCGCGCCACGAGCGCTCGGTTCTCCGGCGGGTAGATCACGTCGGCGCCCGAGCCGAGCACCGCGACGGTGCGACCCCCGACGGCGAGCGCGCCCCGGTGCGCCGCGGTGTCCACGCCCCGGGCGAACCCGCTGATCACGGTCACCCCGCGTGCCGCCAGGTCCCCGGCGAGCTGCTCGGCCACCTGAAGACCGTAGGGCGTCGCGCGCCGCGCCCCCACAATGGCCACCGCCAGCGCGTCCTCGTCCCGCAGCTCCCCGCGAACGACGAGGAACGGCGGCGCAGCGGGAACCGCGCGGAGCTGCGCGGGATACGCCGCGTCCTCCCGCAGCAGCACTCGCGCTCCGACGCGCTCCGCGCGCGCGCGCTGCTCGGCAACCGTGCGCTCCGAGTCCGACCCGCAGCGCGGTGTCGAGAGGCCCGCGGCCACCGAGCTCCAGCGATCTCGCTCTTCAACTGTCGTCATCGTGATACACCATTGCCCGAACGAAGCTCGAGCCGAGGCACATCGGCCTTGCCGCAGGCAGGCCCGTGACGAGGCGAGGCCCGAGTAAATTCCACTCAGTATACCGGACGCCCGGTGCGCGTCAAGGATGCGGAACATGGGTCATCGGGACGCCCGCTGCGCGACCCGCGATCAGCGGGAACGCGCGGGCGCAGCGCGAGGGGCCTGCATCAGGACGCGCGCCCTCCGGGCCGCTTCACTGCGCGGAAATTCCGCGACCAGTCGGCCCCAGGTCTCCTGCGCGCGGACCGGCTCGCGGAGCGCCTGGTAGCAGAGACCGATCTTGAGGAGCGCGTCGGCCGTCTTGTTGTTCTTTCCGTACCGTCCGACCACGTGCTGAAACTCGACCAGCGCCTGTCGGAAGTCCCGCTGCAGGTAGTACGCCTCGCCGATCCAGTACTGGGCGTTGCCCGACAGCGGATGACCCGGGTACTTCGCGATGAAATCCAGGAAATCGAGCACGGCCTGCCCGTGCTCGCCGGCGCGCATGTTCGCCAGCGCCGCCGCGTAGAGCTGCTCCGGCGATGCGGGCCGGACCGCCTGCTCCCGTGCTGCCGGTTCGGGCGCGGGCGGCGAAGCTGCCCGGCTCACCTCCCGCGCCAGCTCGGTAAACGCGCCGCGGAGCTCGCGGATCGTTCCCTCGGCCGCAGCCAGCCGCTCCTCCACGCGGGAGAGCTGCCGGATCACCTCGCCCTCCTCGCGGTTCAGCCGCGTCGCGCCCGACTGCAGCTCCCTCAGCTCGGCGATCGCGCGCGCGAGGTCGCGCCCGGTGGCCTCGTTGAGCTTGCCGAGCTCCCCGACCTGGGTGGAAACGCTGGCAAGCTCGCGCTCGACCCGCCGCACGCTCCCGCGACTCGCGCAACCGGCGAGAAGCCCGAGCGCCACGACGCTCACGATCCCCACGGACACGCAGCTGGCCCGCATGGTGACGGCGAACGTAGCACAGCGTTTGAAACGAAGTCAAGAAATTTGGGCTCGGGTCACCACGCCTTCACCACGGTGGCCACGGCACCCGCAAGGATCATCGCGACGATCGCGAGCCTGAGCGTACGATCCGGGAGCAACAGCGTGGTCTTGGAGCCGAGAACCGAACCTCCCAGCGCGCCCACGAGGAGCCAGAGAAGGCGCTTCCATTGGATCGCGCTGGCGGCAAGATGCGTCAGGCTCGCCGGGATCACCATCAGCAGGGCGACGGCCAGGTTCGAGCCCACGATCTCGCGGGCCGACATCTCGAACAGGTACACCATGGACAGAATGACCAGGCTGCCACTGCCGATCGAGGTCACGCCCATCAGTGTCCCTACCACGAACTGGAAGCCCGTGATGGCGAGGCCGATCTTCCAGCCGATCTCGTCCGGGCGGAACGGCTTCGGCTGCGCGAACCGCGTCTGGATCCTCGACTCCAGGAGGATCAGGACGCCGACGACCACCAGCACACCGCTCATGAGGAACGGGAACAGTCGCTGGGTCGCCTCGCCGGCGAGGTAGAGCACGCGCGAACCGAACACGGCGCCCGGCATCCCGCTGAGCCCGTAGACCAGAGTGAGCTTCCACAGTACGGAACCCTGCCTGAGGTGCTGGACAACGCTGAAGACCTTGGCGAACAGCGAATAGATCAGCGAGAGGGCCACGGCCTCGGCGTATTTCATGCCGAGGATCACGTAGAGCGCGGGTGCCACGATGGCGCCGCCACCCACGCCGGTGAGCCCGATGGCAAACCCCAGCACGAACCCCAGGGCAATATCAATAACGATTTCCACCGATCTCCCCCGCCGCGAATTCCCGAGCCCCCGATCGAACCTGCCAAGTATAGCAAACCCTTTACTCCGCCCGGGCATCTCCGATACGATTCGTGGCGATGGATGAACCCCTCGGGTTGCTTTATCTGTCCGCCCTCGTCACCGGCTTCGCGTTCGGTTACGCGACGCAACGGGGCGGGTTCTGCCTGACGCGGGCGCTCTCCAACTACTTCATCATGCGCGACGCCACGATCCTCCGCGCCTACGGCCTGGCGCTCCTGGTGGCCGTCGTGGGCGTCCACCTCCTCGTCGCCGCCGGCTGGGTCGAGGTTCCGATCCGCTCCTTCCGCTGGCTCGCCAACGTGCTGGGAGGCCTCGTCTTCGGCTTCGGGATGATCCTGGCCGGCGGCTGCTCGGGAAGCACCTGGTACCGCGTGGGAGAAGGGGCGGTCGGGGCCTGGGTCGTCCTCCTCGGCTTCGCCATGGGAGCGACCGCGATGTCCGTCGGCCTGCTGGCCCCGCTGCGCCGGTGGCTTCAGACCCCCGACCTCAAGCTGGGCGAGTCGCCCCCGACCCTCTACAACGCCATCGGGAGCGTCGTTGGTGTTGGCGACCTCTCACCCTGGTGGATCATCATCCCGCTCGGGCTCGCGCTCGCCTGGGTGCTCCTGCGCGGGGCGGGAGAGCCTGAGCACAACAAGTGGCCGTGGCCGCTGACGGGCGCCGCCGTGGGCCTGCTGGTCGCGCTCGGCTGGTGGACATCGAGCTTCGGCGGCACTCCCACCGGCGTGACCTTCGCCATCAACACGAGTCACATCCTCACCTATCCCCTCGTCGGCTACCCGACTCGGGTCAACTGGAGCATGATCCTCCTCATCGGAGTCCCGCTGGGCGCGTTCGTCGCAGCCTGGCAGTCCGGAGAGTTCGCCTGGAAGCTCCCAGCCGGCTGGAGCCTGGTGAAGATCTTCGCTGGGGGGCTGCTCATGGGGACGGGCGGCATCCTGGCCGAGGGCTGCAACATCACGCAGGGGCTGACCAACTCGGCGACGCTGGCGGTCGGAAGCCTCACCGCCTTCGCTGCCATGGGCGCCGGGGCGTGGGTGGCGGTGCGCATCCTCTACCTGCGCAGTGGCTGACGCGAAGCCCAGACAGCAACGGGGAGGGGGTGACCCCTCCCCGTTTTGTTTTCGGCCCGTCCGGCAGACAGTGGCCCCGGCCGGCGGGTTGAGACTACTTGGTGATCACGAGCCCGTGGGGATCGGGATCCCCCGTCATCCCAACCGGGATCGTGGCGATCTTCTGGTTGGTCGTGGTGTCGACGACATCTACCGCCTTCGCCTTGCGGCTCGTCAGCCAGAGCTCCTTGCCGTCGGGCGACAGGTCCGGGATGTCGGGAAGCTCGGAGACCGGAATCTTGGCGATGACCTTCCGGCCCGGGACGTCCAGCACCGCGACGAAGTGCTCCTTCCGCACGGTGACGTAGGCGCGCTTGCCGTCCCGCGAGAGGACGATGCCGTGGGTGTCCGCCCCGACCTTGATCTCGGCGGCGACCTCGTCCTTGGCGGTGTCGATCACCGAGACGATGCTGTCACCGCCCTCGGTCACCCAGACCGTCTTGCCGTCGGGGGCCGTCACCGTCCCCATGGCGTCCTTGCCCGCCAGGAGCTTCTTGGTCACCTCGAACGTCTTCACGTCGATGACGTAGACATCGCCGGAGCCCCCGTTCGACACGTACGCCTTCTTGCCGTCCGGCGTGAAGGTAACCAGCATCGGCTTGGTCCCGACCTTGATGGTGCGGATCACGCTCCGGCTGGTCAGGTCGATGACCGATACCGTGTCCGCCTGGACGTTGGCGGTCCAGAGCTGCTTCTCGTCGGGCGTCAGCGTCACCCCGTGGGTCCCCTTGTCGGCTGGGATCACCCCCACCTCGGTCTCGGTCGCGGGGTCGAAGATCGAGACGGACCCGGACCCGACGTTGGCGATGTAGAGCCACTTGTTCCCCTTGGAGAGGACCGCGTTGTGGGGTTTGACCTGGCTGACCTTGACGGTGCGGAGCACCTTCTTGGCCTTGCCGTCGATGATCGAGATGGTGTTCTCGCCCTGGTTCGTCACGTAGACGGTGTAGGCCAGGGCCGGTGACACCAGGAGTGACGAGACGACCAGGAACACGAGGAGACGAACAAGCTGCTTCATGTCGTGCACCTCCGGTGTTCGAGCTTGGGTTAGACACGCAGCGGCTGGGAGACCTCCCACCGCTGGCCTTCGCTGTTGACAAACACCACGCGGAGCGTACCGCTCCGGATGGCTTTCAGAGGGAAGCGGATCAGCGGGTTCGGGCTCACCGCCGAGGTCATCTGGAACTCGCTGACCTTTTCGTCGTCGAGATAGACGAGCATCTGTTTCACGTAGAACTCCGGGGCCTCGCGCACGAACCTCCCGTTCTTCAGGGCGAGCCCGGTGTGCGAGGTGTGGTCCACCTTGGTCCGGACCTCCACGATCTCGCCGGCCTTGACGGACCGGGGGAGCCGGAGCATCGGGTTGCCCAGCCGGTCGCGCCCCACCTTCTCCGGCGCCGTCGTGCACCCCCCCTCCACCACCCTGAGCTCCTTGGTCGCGACGAACCGGCCGTGGCTCGAGCAGTCCGCGACGGCCTTGACGAGGCCGCCGGACCCGGAGCGCATCTGGAAGGCCACCGAGGCCCGGCCGTTGAGCGGGCTGAAGAGGAATTTGCCCTTGTACGGAACCGGGTCGCTGTCGAGCGAAACCGCGAGGGACCTGATGAAGTGGTCGGGATTCATCGGATGGTCAACCCAGACCTGGATCGGCACCGCCGTCGGCTCTTCCGAAAGGATCGGGAGGTCGAGCTGTGGCCGGTGCTCCCGCTCCAGGGCTGGCTGGGCCCACACCTCCTTGGGGAGGAGAAGCGCGAGACCTGTCCCTATGAGGAAGTTCCGCCGCGCGTAATTCACGAGCTATCCTGAGAAATCCCCATTTGTCGATTGGTATAGTCAAGATTATACACCGTACTTCGTTTTGTCAAGCTTTATCGGAGGTTGATAACAGTCACTTCGCCCGCTTCGGGAATGGTCGTATCTGGGGGTATGACGGCGAGCCCATCCGCCATCACCATCGATCGCAGAATCCCAGAGCCCTGCTCGCCCGTGAGCCGGGCCCCGTGGCCACCGTCAATCGGAGTCAACGTCACCCTGAGATAGCCCCGCCGCCGCCCCGGGTTCGGGATCGGCGCCAGGGCGCGAGCGCGAATCGTCGGGCGATGGAGCGTCCGGTGCCCTGCCATCTTTCTCAGGGCCGGTCGCACGAACAGCTCAAATGTGACCATCGCGGAGACTGGATTGCCGGGGAGGCCGAACACCGGGCGGAGGCCCAACGAGCCGAACGTGATCGGTTTGCCCGGCCGCATGGCGACCTGCCAGAGGTGGAGCTCGGCCCCGAGACCCGTAAGCGCCTCCTTGACGAAGTCGAATTCGCCGACCGATACGCCGGCCGACGAGATCACCGCGTCGGCGTCGAGCCCCCAGCGGAGCCGCTCCCCGATGGCCTCCGGGCTGTCGCCGGCCACGCCCAGGTTCACCGACACCCCGCCGGCCGCGGCCACCTGGGCCATAAGGGCATAGGTATTGGAGTTGGGGATCTTGCCGGGCCCGAGCGCGCCGCCGAGATCGACCAGCTCGTCACCGGTGGAGAGGATCGCGACACGGGGGCGCCGGAAGACGCGGACCTGAGCGTAGCCCAGAGTGGCCAGAAGCCCGACCTCGGCAGCTCCGATCTCATGGCCCGGCTCCAGCACCGTCTCCCCCGCCCGCAGGTCCTCTCCGGCAAGCCGCACATACTCGCCCCGCCCGACCGGGCGCGGGACTTTCACGATTTCACCCTCCGTTTCTACCTCTTCCTGGGGAATCACGCCGTCCGCCCCCTCGGGCAACGGGGCGCCGGTGAGGATCTTGAACGCCTCGCCCGGAGCGATCGGCCGCGCCGCCACCGCTCCCGCAGGGACCCGTCCCGCGACCCTGAGCGTGACGGGCCGCTCGGAAGAAGCCCGCCGCACGTCCTCGGAGCGGAGCGCGTACCCGTCCATGGAGGAGTTGGCCCACGCCGGGATGTCCGTGGCGACCTGCACGGGCTCCGCGAGCGCCCGGTTCAGTGCAGAGACGAGGTCCACCCTCTCCGTGGCAAGCGGCGTGACCCGAGACAGGACGCGATCCAGGGCCTCTTCGACCGAGAGCATGGGGCGCCTCCGGAGGGCTATCTTACCAGAGGCCCCGCTGCCCCGCCTCCCAGCGCACCCGAGCTGGCGCGCGGCCTTTGCCCGTCCCTCCGAGATTCCGGCGTCGGTTCTGCCGCGCAACCCGTTCTGGGGGAGGTCTCGGAGGGGGCCTCGACGGCCCCCTCCGATCTTCGAGCGCGGGCTTGGCCCGCGCAACTCAAGGGGGGAGGTTCGGAAGGGGGGCGAAGCCCCCCTCCAACCGGATGCTGGGGGGAGGTTTCGGAGGGGGCCCGGGTACCCACGCCGAAGGCGTGGGTGTCCGATCTATAGATGGGGCCGATAGCGAGCCAGAAACAAGACCCGGCTCAGGACGAAGAGCGAGAAGAACCCGGCCGTGATCGCCAGCTCGAGCACGCCGAAGGGAAAGATCGGCGCTGTGGTGACGGACGGGAAGACCAGCATCATCCGCTCGAGAAAGATCGCGGCCAGGGCCAGGCAGGCGACCAAGACCAGCGGGCCGTGGCGCGCCGGTGGCCTGCCCGTCAGCCGCTTGAGGAGGTAGGCGAACGGGATCAGCCAGCCCGCCACCAGGATGACGAACGAGAGCCCCCGCCACGGCGGGTTGAAGAAGCGCCGGACGAAGAACTTCGTCTCGACGGGGACGTTGCCGTACCAGATCACCAGGTACTGCGACCAGAAGAAGTACATCCAGAGGATGCTCGTGGCGAACACGAGCTTGGCCACGTCCTGGACCGCCGCGGGCGGAACGCTGGCCGCGCCGGACCGGTTGGCGGAGACGGTCAGCAGCGCCAGCAGGCAGAAGCCCGTGTAAAGCGTGCTGACCGTGAAGTAGCCGCCGAAGAGCCCGCTGTACCACCGGGGGGCCAGTGACATGACGAGGTCGAAGCCGAAGAGCGACACCACGATCACGAAGAGGAAGAGCATCACGGTCGCCAGCGCGCGGCGGCGCCGCCCGTCCACCTCCTGCTGGGCCGCGCTCCCCTCGCCCTCGCGGAACCCCGCGCTCGCAAAGGCCCAGACCACCCCGTAGAGTGCCAGGACTCCGAGGCCGACCCGGGCTGCCATGAACGGGACGTTGAGCCACGCCGCCTTCTCGGGAATCGGATCGGTCACCCAGGGGTAGAGGACCGCGCGACCCGCGAAGAGAACGACGAAGAGCACGAAGGAGACCGGAAGAAACCCGATGGTTGTCAGCGCGATCCGCTTGACGCTCGGCGACCATCGCGCCTCCATCAGCTCCATGATCCCGGCGATGGCTGGACCGGTGACGGCCAGCCCCGACCAGAACAGGAGGTTCACCAGGTAAATCCCCCAGGCCTGCACGGGGTCTCGGCTCACGCGGAGGAAGAACGCGGCCGCCCCGATGACGACGACCGCGACGAGAATGAGCACCCTTCCGCTCATCGTCTGGCAAGGCTCCTGAGGAAGTTCACGACATGCCAGCGTTCCTCAGGGGACAGGGCCTCCCCGTACGCCGGCATCACGGCTCCGCCCGACCCGATGACGTGCTGCATGTAGCCGTCGCTCCGGGCCCCCTGGATCGACGGGTGCGTGAGATCAGGCGGGGGAACGAACTTGGGCGAGACCGGCCCATCCCCCTTGCCCTCGCGCCCGTGGCAGGGGGCGCAGTAGATCACGAAGAGCCTCTGGCCCCTCGCCACGGAGTCCGGCGTGGCGCCAGCCGGGTTGGGCCGCTTCGCCGCCACCTCGCGCGCCTCGCGGGGCAAGCCGAGCTCGCCCCCGCTCCTGGGGAGCGTGCCGGTGGGCATGGCGAAGACCTGCTCTCCGGGCACGATCTTCACCGTCTGGGTCATGTTGTCCTCCCAGCGCATGACGAGGACGCCCCCCATGAGCGACGCGGCGCTGGCGACCAGCAATACCACCAGGACGAAGACCCACTTCACGCGCTTACCTCCTGGCATCCGGCTTCGCGGAGGCACTGCCGGGCTACCTCGACCATCTGGGCCGGGCAGCGCACGGCGATGCCGAAGCGATCGGCGGAGAAGCGGGAGTCGTAGGCGGGTGAGGGGCGGAGCTTCGGAAGCCGGCCGAGGACCAGGAGCCCGAGGAGGGTGCAGAGCCCGCCGAGCAGGATCGTCAGCTCGAAGGCGATGATCACGAAGGGCGGGATCGACACGATGGGCTTCCCCCCGACCACCAGGTTCCACTTGAGCGAGGACCAGATCGTGAGCGCAAACCCTGTCAGGGTGCCCGTAAGCCCTCCCACGAGGGTGAAGAGCCGGACCGGGCTGACCGGTTTACCGTGCTCGAGCGCCTCCTGGATCTCGTCGACGGGGATCGGCATGTAGACGCTGAAGTCCGAGAGGCCCCGGCCCCGCAGGGCGTGGATCGCCCGGACCGTGGTGTCCACCTCGGCGAAGATGCCGACGACGCTCGCGTCAACCATCACTGATGCCCTTGCCCGCTGACCGGGTGGGGAATCGTCTCCTTCACCTCGACGATGGAGACCGACGGCATGAGCTTGATGAACCCCATGAAGAGGAAGAAGAACCAGGCGAAGCTTCCGATCACGATCGCAGTGTCCGTCACCGCAGGCACGAAGATCCCCCACGTGTAGGGATAGAAGTCGTGGCCCAGGGACGGCACAATGATATTGAAGCGCTCGAACCACATGCCGATGAGGACGAGCACAGAGACGATGAAGAGGGTGGGCGGGTGGAGGCGGGCACGCCGGGAGAACAGGACGAGCGGAGCCAGGCTGTTGCAGAAGTACTGAAGCCAGAAGGCCCAGGCGTAGGTGGCGGTGGCCTTCCAGGCCAGCGAGGACCGCTCGAAGTGGTCGGCGCTGTACCAGGTGGTGAAGGCTTCGCAGACATAGAAGTAGGTCAGGACCAGGCTCGTGACCAGGATCAGCTTTCCCATGGCGTCCAGGTGCTTGTCCTGGATGTACGGGTAGAGGTTGAAGTACCGGCGCATGGGCAGCACGAGGACCAGCACCATGGCGAAGCCCGAGAAGATGGCCCCGTCAACGAAGAACGGCGCGAAGAGGGTCGAGTGCCAGCCGGGGACGAGCGCCATTGCGAAGTCCCACGACACCACGCTGTGGACCGAGACCACGAGCGGCGTGTTCAGGGCGGCGAACAGGCCGTAGGCCCGCCGGTAGTGGCGCCACTGGCGGTCCGAGCCTTCCCACCCCAGGGCCAGCACGCCGTAGATCTTCCGCCGCCAGCCCGTTGAGGCGTCGCGGATAGCCGCAATGTCCGGGACCATGCCGACGTAGAGGAAGACGGCGCTGATGGTCAGGTACGTCGAGATCGCGAAGACGTCCCACAGGAGCGGGGAGCGGAAGTTGGGCCAGAGGTAGCGCTGGTTCGGGTACGGCAGGAGCCAGTAGCCGAACCACATCCGGCCCAGGTGGACCAGCGGGAAGAGTCCGGCCGTCATGACCGCGAAAACCGTCATGATCTCGGCCGCCCGGTAGATGGAGGTCCGCCAGCGGGCCCGGAAGAGGTAG
>JACQWB010000220.1 GCA_016209385.1 Candidatus Rokuibacteriota bacterium | reverse complement strand
GCCCGGCAACTTCATCTTCCGCACGCGCGAGTTCGAGCAGATGGAGATCTAGTTCTTCGTGATCCCGATTGACACGATCGTAGGGCGGCCCGCCGGCGAGGTGTGGCACGACCGCTGGATCGCCGAGCGCCTCGCCTGGTACCGGCGGTACGGGATCGGGGCGGAGAATCTCCGGCTCCGCGAGCACGGCCGGGAGGAGCTGGCCCACTATGCCAAGCGCACGGCGGATATCGAGTACCGTTTCCCGATCGGGTGGAGCGAGCTGGAGGGGATCGCAAACCGGACGGACTTCGACCTGAAGCAACACGCCAAGTTCAGCGGCAGGTCGCTCACGTACTTCGACGAGGAGCGGCGGACGCACGTCGTGCCGTACGTGATCGAGCCCTCGGCGGGGGTGGACCGGAGCCTGCTCGCGTTTCTGGTCGATGCCTACCGGGAGGAGGAGGTCCGCGGCGAGAAGCGCGTGGTCCTGCGCCTGCACCCCGAGCTGGCGCCGGTGAAGATCGCGGTGCTGCCGCTCCTGAAGAAGCGCCCGGAGATTGTGAGGGTGGCGCAGGCGATCAGGAACGAGCTGGCCCGCCGCTGGGTCGCCGTCTACGATGACACCGCGGCGATCGGGCGTCTCTATCGCCGCCAGGACGAGGTGGGGACTCCCTATTGCGTCACGGTGGACGTTCAGACAGTTGGCGATCCGGAAACCGGCGAGGCGAGGGATGACCGGGTCACCATTCGCGACCGCGATTCGATGGATCAGGTCCGGGTCCCGGTGGCCGAGCTCGTCCCGGCCTTCGACGAGATCCTGGGCGGGGGCCCCTGGTCACGAATCGCTGGCCGCTACCCGGCCCAGGCCAAGTCCTGAGCGACCTCCCCGCAGCCTTCGGCTTAGCGATTCAGCGCCGGCCCGAGCGTCAGGAGGCTTGCAGGCTGCGCCCGGCGGCGGGGATCTGACTTCCGCAGGTGGTGGCGGGTTCGGTCCCGCGCAGGAACGCCATCAGCACGGGGCGCGCGCAGGTCCCCGACGGGTCTAGGTCCACCGGGATCAAGATGACGCCCTCGGGGATCGAGAAGTCCTCCCGCGGCGTGTTGGCCAGCGCGTTGGCCATGTAACTCACCCAGATCGGCACCGCGACCCGGGAGCCCGTTTCGTCCCTCCCAAGGCTCCGGGGCCGGTCGTACCCGACCCACACCCCCGTCACCAGGCTCGGCGTGTAGCCGATGAACCAGGCATTCGAGTAGTCGTTGGTCGTGCCCGTCTTGGCCGCGAGCGGGCGTGCCAGGACCTTGGCTGCCACGCCGGTGCCCCGCTCGACCACCCCCTTCAGCATGTGAGTGATCAGGTAGGCCACCTCGCGGGAGAGCGCCTCCTTGCCCTGCGGCATGTGTTCCTCGAGGAGTTTTCCCTGCGCGTCGGTGATGTAGCGGATCGGGGTCGGCGGGACCCAGGTCCCTTGGTTGGCCAGGGCCGCGTACGCCGACGTGAGCTCCAGGAGTGACAGGTCGGAGCTCCCGAGGGCGAGCGTGAGGTCATCGGTCAGCGGGCTCTCGATACCGAGCCGGCGCGCGATCTCGACGGTCCGCCGGATGCCGATGCGCTCCTGGAGCTTGACCGTGACGACGTTCACCGACTCCTCGATCCCCTGCTGGAGCGTCGTAAGGCCGCGGAACTTCCGGTCGTAGTTGTCCGGCTCCCACGGTTGCCCGTTCCGTCCCACCGGGTAGATCACGGGGCTGTCCTCGATCCGCGTGGCCGGCGTGAGCCCCGATTCGAGCGCGGCGAGATAGACGATCGGTTTGAAGGCTGAGCCCGGCTGACGCTTGGCCTGGACCGCCCGGTTGAACTCGCTCCGGAGGAAGTCGGACCCGCCCACCATGGCCTTGATGTAGCCCGTCTCGGGCTCGATGGTCAGGATCGCGCCCTCCGGGTGCTCGGGGGCCGGCTGTCGTCGCCGCTTGGCCGAGACGGTCCCGCTCCTCGACTCCAACGCTTTGAGCCCCTCCCGCAGCGACTGCTCGGCCAGGACCTGCAAGTGCGGGGAGAGCGTGGTGTAGACGTTGAGCCCACCCTTGAACACCATGTCGTCGCCGTACTTCTCCACGAGGATGCCCCGCACGTGCTCGATGAAGTACTGGCCCGTGGTGCGGCGCCGCTCGGGAGGGATCAGGCTCAGGTCGCCGGCCACGGCCTGTCTGGCCTGGGTTGGGTTGACGGCGCCGACCTCCAGCATCCGGTGCAGGACGTGGGTGCGTCGCCGCCTGGCCGCCTCCGGGTGGTTGAAGGGGGAGTAGATCGTCGGGGCTCGCGGGAGGCCGGCCAGGAGGGCGGCCTCGCGGATCGAGAGCTCGGTTACCGGTTTGCCGAAGTACGTGTGTGCGGCCGCCTCCACCCCGTACGCCCCGTGGCCGAAGTACACCTGGTTCAGGTACATTTCCAGGATCTGGTCCTTCGAGTAGCGGCGCTCCAGCTGGAGCGCGAGCAGGACCTCTTTGAGCTTCCGGTCGAGGCTCTTGTCCGGCGTGAGGAACAGCACCTTGGCGAGCTGCTGGGTGATCGTGCTCCCGCCTTCGACGATGCGCCCGTGGCGGAAATTCTGGTAGATCGCACGCGCGACCCCCATCGGGTCCACGCCGAAGTGGGAGTAGAACCGCCAGTCCTCTACCGCGACGACTGCGTCTCTCAGGGTCTGGGGGATCTTGGCCAGCGGGACGAAGATCCGCCGCTCTATCTGGAACTCGGTGATGAGCTCGTCGTTCTCGTCGTAGAGCTTCGAACCCTGGGTTGGCTGGATCGTCTCCAGTTCGGTCACGGAGGGAAGCCAGCGCGGGAGCACGGTGAACGCCCAGAGGGCCGACACGCTCACGCCGAGGGTGCCCAGGAGGATGGTGATGCCGACCACGATCGCAAACCGACGAAGCCAGCTCCGGCGGCGTTTTCGAGGCGGACGGGCCCGGTTGCCGGACACCATACACCGCCATTATACCGACAACGCGTGCGCCCCGCAGGCCCGACCCTTGCTTTGGCCGCGCCCGTGTGATACATCCTGCGCTGGAGGACGCCATGACCGTCGAGGAACAGCTGGCGCGGATCCGCCGCGGGACCGCCGAGATCATCGTGGAGGCGGAGCTCCGCCAGAAGCTGGAGCGCTCGGCGAAGTCCGGCGTCGCGCTCAACGTGAAGCTGGGTCTCGATCCCACGGCGCCCGACCTCCACCTCGGGCACACGGTGGTCCTCCAGAAGCTTCACGACTTCCAGGAGCTCGGGCATCAGGTGATCATCATCATCGGCGACTTCACCGGCATCATCGGCGACCCCTCCGGGCGGTCCGAGACGCGGAAGCCGCTCACGCGTGCGGAGATCGAGGCCAACGCCGAGACCTATCGTGCTCAGCTCGGGAAGATCCTGGATATGAGCCGGACGCGCGTGGAGTTCAACTCTGCTTGGCTCGCGCCGCTCAAGCTCGAGGATCTCATCCGGCTCACGTCCACCGTCACCGTCGCTCAGCTTTTGCAGCGCGAGGACTTCGCGGGCCGCTACACGAGCGGGCGCCCCATCAGCCTGCACGAGTTCCTGTACCCGATCTGCCAGGCCTACGACTCGGTGGCCCTCGCCGCCGATGTGGAGCTCGGAGGGACCGACCAGACGTTCAACCTGCTCGTGGGGCGCGATCTCCAGCGATCCTTCGGCCAGGACCCGCAGGTCGCCATCACGACGCCGATCCTGGAGGGCCTCGACGGAACCCAGAAGATGTCCAAGAGCCTGGGGAACTACGTCGGGATCACGGAGCCTCCGGGCGAGATGTATGGCAAGCTGATGTCGCTCCCCGACGCCCTCATGCTCCGCTACTTCACGCTCGTGACGCGGCTGCCGGAGGAGGAGATCCGCGGGATGGCCCGCGATCTCGATCGGGGCCAGCTTCACCCGATGGAAGCCAAGAAGCTGCTGGCCCGGTCGGTGGTCGGGCAGTACCACGGGCTCGATGCCGCGAAGGGCGCCGAAGCCGGCTTCGCCCGGGTCTTCCAGGAGCGCGAGCTCCCGGAGGAGATCGAGGAGTGCCGGGTATCCTTGAACGAGCAACGGGCACCACTCTCGATTGTGCTGCGGGAGGCGAAGCTCGTGGTCTCGAGCTCGGAGGGCCGGCGTCAGATCCAGCAGGGGGCAGTGGAGGTCGATGGAGAAAGAATCTCCCGTGCTGACGCAGAGTTACAGGGTGGAAAGACCTATCTGATCCGGGTAGGGAAACGTCGTTTCAAACGGGTTCGGCTGGGATGAAATGAAAGTGCTTGACAGGGAAGGCCTAGCCGAGTACAGTACATCCTTGCCCAACCGCACGGTGGGCGTTGAATCAGGGTCCGACGACGCGAAGCTGACCTGTTTCAACTCTTCGGGGTTCTTCCCCGCCGTTCTTTGAAAATCGCATATGCTACTGGCTCACCGACGAGGTGTGTGAACCCACCCAGCGAGTATTCCTTGCGCCAGATCCGAAGCAACGGGTTTGGGCTTGAGGAACCAGGGTTATCTCTTGGCGAGTTTGATCCTGGCTCAGAGCGAACGCTGGCGGCGTACCTAACACATGCAAGTCGAGCGAGGATCGCGGCGTGGGAAACCATGTCGTGGTCCGAGCGGCGAACGGGTGAGTAACACGTGGGTAACCTGCCCTCGAGACCGGGATACCCTTCCGAAAGGGAGGCTAATACCGGGTACGTTCCTCGGGTCGCCAGACCTGGGGAGGAAAGGTGGCGCAAGCTGCCGCTCGAGGAGGGGCTCGCGACCTATCAGCT
>JACQWB010000219.1 GCA_016209385.1 Candidatus Rokuibacteriota bacterium | reverse complement strand
TTCAAGCTCACCGGCCGGCGGGTCTTCCGCATGGCGCCGCTCCACCATCACTACGAGCTGGCCGGGTGGCAGGAGCCGAAGATCATCGTGCGCTTCTGGATCATCTCCTTCGCCCTGGCGCTCTTGGCCCTGACGACGTTGAAGCTGAGGTAGCCCGGTGCTGATGGTGGGCGAAGAGGTCGAGGTGAGAGGGACGGCGTACCGTGAGTGGCTTGGGGGGAAGCGGGTCACGGTCGTGGGACTCGGCCGAAGCGGCGTTGCCGCCGCCCAGCTCCTCGCGCGGCTCCGTGCCCGCGTGACGGCCACGGACGCCAAACCGCTGGCAGCCCTCGGGACCGACGTGCGGGGCCTCGAGGCGCTGGGTATTCACCTCTACGCGGGCGGCCATCCGCCGGGCGCGTTCAGCGGCGCCGAGCTCATCGTGGTGAGCCCCGGCGTTCCCGCCGCCCATCCGGTCCTCGCCGGCGTGAGAGCCCGCGGGGTCCCGATCGTCGGCGAGCTCGAGCTGGCCTGGCGCGCCATGGATTCCCCGGTGATCGCGATCACCGGCACGAACGGCAAGACGACGACGACGGCGCTGGTCGGCGCGCTGCTCAAGGACCAGGTCCGCCCCGTCCTCGTCGGCGGCAACATCGGGACGCCGCTGGCGGCCCACGCCCTGGACTTCCCGGCCGACGGGATCGTGGTGGCCGAGGTCTCCAGCTTTCAGCTCGAAACCATCGAGACCTTTCGCCCGCGCGTCGCCGCGGTTCTCAACCTGACGCCTGACCACCTGGACCGTCACGGGAGCTTCGCGGCCTACGTGGCGGCCAAGGTCCGGATCTTCGAGAACCAGACCGAGGCGGACTGTGCCGTGCTGAACTTCGACGACCCCGCCGCGGCCGCGCTCGCGGCCCGCACGAAGAGCACGGTGATCTTCTTCAGCCGCCAGCACCGGCTGGAGCGGGGCGTCTTCTGCCATGAGGGTTGGATCGTCGCCCGGCTGAACGGCCGCGTGGAGACGATCTGCCCCCTCGACGAGATCTTTCTCCGCGGGGAGCACAACGTCGAGAATGTCCTGGCGGCGACCGCCTGTGTCCTCTGGACCGGGATGGCGGCGCCGGCGATCCGCCGGGCCATCGCCGCCTTCCGGGCGGTTCCGCACCGGCTCGAGTGGGTCCGGGACATCCGGGGCGTGGCCTACTACAACGATTCGAAGGGGACCAACGTGGCGTCCACGCTGAAGGCCCTGGAGAGCTTCACCGAGCCGGTCATCCTGATCGCCGGCGGCCGCGGCAAGGGCCAGGACTTCACCCCGCTCGCCGAGGCTGCCCGCGGGCGGGTCTGCCTGGCGGTCCTGATGGGCGAGGATCGGGAGAAGATCCGGGAAGCGCTCGCCGCCGCGGCGGTCCCGTCGCTTTCGGCTGGCTCGATGGACGAGGCGGTGAGGCTGGCCAGTGCCGATGCGCGGCCGGGCAACGTGGTGCTGCTTTCCCCGGCCTGCGCGTCGTTCGACATGTTCGAGAACTTCGAGCATCGCGGCGAAGCCTTCAGGACAGCGGTCCTCGCCCTCGGCGTCCCCGCCCGGGAGGGCTCGCGCTGACACATGGCTAGAAATCTCTCGCGTTGCAACGTGCTGTCGCGACTTCGAGCGCGCACCCACGGCTCCGCCGTGGGTACCCGGCCCGCGCAATTGACTCGGGTCTCGCCTCGTGGCTGTCACGTACTCGGGTCTCGCCTCGCCGCTGGCGCAGGCGATGAAGCTGCCTGCGCCGAAGCGCCTCAGCTCGAACTGCCACGCCTGCGGCTCGTCCGAAGCCCCTCGGCTCGAACTACAGTGGGGGAGGTTCGGAAGGGGCGGGTACCCGCGCCGAAGGCGCACCCACGGCAGCGCCGTGGGTACCCGGCCCCCCTCCGAGGGTTCTGATGCCTCGCAAGCTCAGGCCCGACCCGTGGCTCTTCGGCGCGGTCGTGGTGCTGGTCTCCATCGGCGTGGTAATGGTCTACTCCGCCAGCGCGATCGTCGCCGCCGACCGCTTCCACGACCCGTACTTCTTCCTGAAGAAACAGCTCATCTGGGCGGTCCTCGGCTTCGGGTGCCTCTGGGGAGCCATGGCCCTGGACTACCACCGGCTGGAGCACGCTGTCGTCCCGCTCCTCGCCGTCTCCCTCCTGCTGCTCGTCCTCGTGCTGATCCCACCCTTCGGCCAGGAGATCAACGGCACGCGGCGGTGGTTCCGGTGGGGGCCGGTGTCCTTCCAGCCCGCGGAGCTGGCGAAGCTCGGCCTGGTCTGCTACCTGGCCCTCTTCCTCAGCCGCCGCCACGACGCGCCCAAGACCTTCTGGACGACGCTGCTTCCGCCGCTTTTGGTGGCCAGCGTCATGGCGGGGCTCGTGGTGCTCCAGCCGGACCTCGGCTCGAGCCTGACCCTGCTGGCGCTGGCCTTCGGCCTGCTCTTCCTGGCGGGGACGCCGGCCCGGCTGATCGCGCTCGTCGGCGCCTCGGCGCTCCCGCTCGTGGCGCTGGCGGTCGCCATCGCGCCCTACCGCTGGCAGCGCGTCGTGGCCTTCCTGGACCCGTGGGCCGACCCGCAGGGGAGCGGCTTCCAGATCATCCAGTCGTATCTGGCGTTCGGCCCCGGGGGCTGGTTCGGGCGGGGTCTCGGCGAGTCCCGGCAGAAGCTCTTCTATCTCCCCGAGCCCCACACCGACTTCATCTTCGCGATCATCGGGGAGGAGCTGGGGCTCGCCGGGACGGTGATGGTGGTGGGCCTCTTCGGCGTGCTCGTCTGGCGCGGCCTTCGGGTCGGGCTGAGAGCGCCTGACCCGTTTGGGGCGTACCTGGCGCTGGGGCTCACGCTGCTGGTCGCCTCCCAGGCGCTCGTGAACTTCGCTGTCGTGACGGGGGCGCTCCCCACGAAGGGGCTCCCGCTCCCCTTCATCTCCTTCGGCGGCTCGGCGATCCTGACTGCCATGGGGGCGACCGGGGTGCTCCTGAACATCTCGCAGCACGCGGGCTGATGCGCGGGCTCATGTAACGGGACGAGGCGTGTTCAAGAAGTACCAGCAGATCCACTTCGTGGGAATCGGCGGCGTCGGCATGAGCGGCATCGCCGAGGTCCTGCTCAACATGGGCTACCGGATCACCGGGTCGGACACGAAGCGCGGCGAGAGCGTCGAGCGCCTGGAGCAGCTCGGGGCCAAGGTCTTCACGGGCCACGACGCGGCCCACGTGGAGGGGGCGCACGTGGTGGTCTACTCCTCCGCGGTGGCGAAGGACAACGCGGAGGTCCTCGCGGCGCGCCAGCGCGGGATCCCGGTCATCCCGCGGGCGGAGATGCTGGCCGAGCTGATGCGGCTCAAGTACGGCATCGCGGTGGCCGGCACTCACGGCAAGACGACCACCACGTCGATGGTGGCCGCGGTCCTGGCTGAGGGGGGATTCGATCCGACGGTCGTGGTCGGGGGGCGCATCCACGCGCTCGGGACCAACGCGCGCCTCGGCCAGGGGGAGTTCCTGGTAGCGGAGGCCGACGAATCCGACGGCTCCTTCCTGAAGCTCACGCCGACGATCGCGGTGGTGACGACCGTGGACGCCGAGCACCTGGACTACTACCCTTCCGTCGAGGCGATCCGGGAGACCTTCCTCGAGTTCGTGAACAAGGTCCCCTTCTACGGCGCAGCGGTCCTCTGCCTGGACCAGCCCAACATCCAGCTCATGATTCCCCGGGTGGAGAAGCGCCTGCTCACCTACGGCCTCGAGTCGGGGGCCGACCTCATTGCGCGCCGCGTGACGTTCGCGGGCCTGACCTCCAGCTTCGAGGTCGTCCACCGCGGCCGCAGCCTCGGCGAGTGCCGGCTCCAGGTCCCGGGGGCCCACAACGTCCTCAACGCTCTCGCGGGGATCGCGGTCGGGCTGGATCTCGAGATTCCCTTCGCGACCATCGAGGCTGCCCTCTCCAACTTCTCCGGTGTGCAGCGACGCTTCCAGGTCAAGGGCGAGGCTGGCGGTGTGCTGGTGGTGGACGACTACGGCCATCACCCCGCCGAGATCCGGGCGACCCTGGCCGCCGCCAAGGCCGGCTTCGACCGCCGGATGGTCACCGTGTTCCAGCCTCACCGCTACACGCGCACGCTCCATCTCCGCCAGGAGTTCTGGACGGCCTTCTATCAGACCGACGTGCTCGTGGTGATGGATGTCTATCCCGCCGGTGAGGCACCGATTCCCGGCGTCAGCGCCCGGGACCTGGCAGAGGGCATCGCCGCGCACGGCCATCGTGAGGTCGTGTACCTCGATAACGACCGCAGGGGGATCCTGGACTACCTCTGCGCGAACACGCGGTCTGGCGACTTGGTCCTCACCCTCGGGGCCGGCGATGTGGGCCAGCTGGCAGGCGAGCTGCTGGCCCGCTTGAGCGCCCAGGAGGGCTCGGAAAAGAGGAGGTCGAGATGTTAGGGGAGATCCGGGGTGAAGTCCGCTTCAAGGAGCCGCTCTCCTTCCATACCTCCTTGCGCCTCGGGGGACCGGCGGATATCTTCATCATCCCCCAGGACGTGGACGACATCTGCCACGCGCTCTCGTTCGCCGAGCGCGAGTGCCTCCCCGTCGAGATCATCGGCGGCGGCAACAACCTGCTGGTGAAGGACCGGGGCGTCCGGGGGGTAGTCCTCAAGCTCGAGGGGAGCCTGGGTCGCGCCGAGTTCCAGGGCGAAGAGGCGGTAGCCGGCGCTGGCGCAAGCCTCTCAGCCCTGATCCGCGAGGCGGCGGCGCTGTCGCTCGGCGGGATCGAGTGCCTGTCCGGGATCCCGGCCACCATCGGCGGGGCCCTTGCCATGAACGCGGGCACGCCCGACGGGGCGATCGGAGACTTTGTCTCCGCGGCGTACTTCCTCCACCCCGACGGGACGCTCGGCGAGCTGAAGCCGGGCCCGACCGCCTTCGCCTACCGCTCGTTCTACTTCCCGCCGGGCGCGGTCCTGATCGGCGCGCGCCTGAGGCTCCACCGGCGCCCCCAGGCGGACATCCAGCAGGAGATCAAGCAGCGGTTGAAGCAGAAGAAGGCGACCCAGCCGCTCGCCCTGGCCTCGGCCGGGTGCGGGTGGCAGAACCCTTCCGGCGATCACGCCGGGCGGCTCGTCGAAAAGGTCGGCCTCAAGGGGAAGCGGGTGAACGGCGCCGAGATCTCGGGCAAGCACGCCAACTTCATCGTGAACCGGGGCGGCGCCACGGCCGCGGACGTGCTGGTGCTCATGGGGCTGATGCGGGAACGGGTGTTCGCCCAGTTCGGGATCACCCTCGAGCCCGAGATCCGGATCATCGGCGAGTGATGCGGGGCTCATCCGGCATCCTCTCCCCGCGCCGAGCCCTGGAACCCCCTGACGATCTGGCCGAGCGGTATTCGTTCGTGGCGGGGCAGCGCGTGCACCGCCGGCGTGCTCGCGTCCGCGCCTCCGCCCTGCGCCGGAGCCTCAGCCTCGCGGCGGCGCTCGCGGTTCTGGTCGCGGGTTCCGTGGTCTTGGTTCACTGGCTCCTCACCGCTCCCCGCTTCGCCGTGGCGGAGGTGGAGGTCCGGGGGCTCCGCTGGCTCGAGGAGGCCGAGGTCCGGGCCGCGGCCGGGATCGCGGGCAGCGAGAACCTGTTCAGGCTCGACACCCGGGCCGTCGCGGAACGGATCGAGCGGTTGCCGCGGGTCAAGCGCGCCGAGGTCATCCGGGGGTTCCCCAATCGCGTCACGCTGCTGGTCGAGGAGCGCCTGCCGTTCGCCCTGCTCGTGAGCGCGGGGCGCCTTCACTGGGCGGATGAGGAGGGGCGCGTCCTCGGGCCTGAGCCCCGGGCTGTCGTTCCGGGGCTTCCGGTGATCACCGGGCTCGACACCGACCGCGCGCCCGTCGGTGTCCAGGGGAGCGCCGAGCGCACGCGGACGGCGCTCGCGCTTCTCAGGACCATGCTTCGCACAGGCACCCCGCTCGCTGGCCGCGTGTCGGAAATCGACGTGCGGGAGACGGGCGGGGGACCGGTCCTCTACACCGTGGACGGCGTGGAGGTGAGGCTCGGCGACGAAGCCTGGGAGGAGCGGCTCGGGCGACTTGAAGGCGTGCTCGCCCAGCTCCAGGCTCAGGGGGAACCGGTCGAAGCGATCGACCTCCGCTTCAGGGACCAGGTGGTCCTGAAGCCGAGAAAGTAGCGCCGTGCCGATAAGCATCGCATCTCTGCGTCCTCCGACCACCCTTCGGGTGGTGCCCGCGCCGATCCTCAACGTACCGGGAGTACGCCTCCGGTCGGCTCCTCCCTGCGTCCTGCACCCATCTTCGATGGTACCCGGCTCGCTTCTCAGCACGGCGCGGATGACACGACCCAACGGTTGACTTCGATGTCTGCAAGTCACGTCAGCGAGAGAAAGTAGCCGTCATGGGCAGGGGCCCGAAGCGAGTCCTGGTCACGGGGTTGGATGTCGGCACCACCAAGGTCTGCGCCGTCATCGCCGAGCAGACGCCGGCGGGAGGGCTCGGCATCATCGGCGTCGGCACCAGCCCCTCCAGGGGGCTGCGGAAGGGCGTGGTGGTGAACATCGACTCGACCGTGGAAGCCATCAAGAAGGCCGTCGGCGAGGCCGAGGCCATGGCCGGGGTGGAGGTCGAGTCGGTGTTCGCGGGCGTGGCCGGCGGCCACATCCGGGGGATCAACAGCCGGGGCGTGGTCGGGGTCTCGGACAAGAGCAAGGAGGTGAGCGCGGCCGACGTGGCACGGGCCCTGGAGGCGGCGCGCGCGATCAACCTCCCCCCCGACCGGGAGATCATCCATGTCCTCCCCCAGTCGTTCCTGGTGGACGACCAGGACGGTATTCGAGAGCCGGTCGGGATGTGCGGGGTGCGGCTGGAGGTGGAGGTGCACATCGTCACGGGCGCGGTCGCGCCGATCCAGAACGTGGTCCGGAGCGTCAACCGCGCCGGCCTGACCGCCCAGGACATCGTGCTCCAGCCCCTGGCCTCGGCCGAGGCGCTCCTGGCGGCGGACGAGACGGAGCTCGGCGTGCTGCTCGTGGATCTGGGCGGCGGCACCACGGACGTGGCCCTGTTCTGTGACGGCGCCATCTGGCACACGAGCGTCCTCGCGCTGGGCGGCGATCACATCACAAACGACATCGCCGTCGGGTTGCGTACGCCGGCGGCGGACGCGGAGCAGCTCAAGCGGCGTCACGGGTGCGCCCTGACCGCCCTCGTTCGGGACGACGAGACGGTCGAGGTCCCCTCGGTCGGCGGACGGAAGCCGAGGGTGCTCTCCCGCCAGATCCTCTCGGAGATCATCCAGCCCCGCGTCGAGGAGATCTTCACCCTTATCGTCAAGGAGCTGGCTCGCGCGGGCCTCCAGGATGCGGCCAGCGCGGGGGTGGTGGTCACCGGAGGTACCTGCCTCCTGGAGGGCGTCGCCGAGCTGGCCGAGCAAGTATTCGACCTTCCGGTGCGACGGGGGATCCCCGACTGCGTGGAGGACGCGCCCCCGGTCGTGAGGAGCCCGATCTACGCGACCGGCGTCGGGCTCGCCCTTTACGGAGCCCGACGGCAGGGTCCTCCATCTCCGGGAAACGGATCCGACAGGCCCCTGTTTCAGCGCATCTCCCGCCGGATGCGGGAGTGGGCCGGCGGGATCTTCTAGCGCTGGTGCAGGGACAGGGCGCGGCGTGGCTCGTCAGGGTGGGGGCAAGTCGAGAGCGAGCGGGCAGATCGAGCTTCGCCTGAACCTCCCGCCGACCCGGCGGGGGGCACAAGGGAGGGGTGAGCCGATGGAGGACGGGAGAGCCAAACGACCGGTCTTCGAGCTTGAGCTCGCGGGGGACACTGGCGGCCCCGGGAGCGGCGCCGTCGCGCGGGAGGGAGCCAAGCTGAAGGTGATCGGCCTGGGTGGCGGCGGCAGCAACGCGGTGAGCCGGATGATGGCTGCGCGCTTCACCGGCGTGGACTTCATCGTGGCCAACACCGATCTCC
This sequence comes from Candidatus Rokuibacteriota bacterium, assembly GCA_016209385.1. Taxonomy (NCBI): domain Bacteria; phylum Candidatus Rokuibacteriota; species Candidatus Rokuibacteriota bacterium. The sequence continues at coordinate 1,029 of JACQWB010000219.1, read as the reverse complement.
AGGCCCTGCGCGCCTCGCCCGCTCCCATCAAGGTCCAGCTCGGGGCCAAGCTCACCGGTGGCCTCGGGGCCGGCTCAGACCCGGAGATCGGCAAACGCGCTGCCGAGGAGGACTGCGAGCAGATCGCCCGGCTCCTCGAGGGGGCCGACATGGTCTTCGTCACCGCCGGCCTCGGCGGCGGCACGGGCACCGGGGCCGCGCCCGTGGTCGCGGCGGTCGCCAAGCAGCTCGGAATTCTCACCGTGGCGGTGGTGACCAAGCCCTTTCTCTTCGAGGGGCGCCGACGGGCCCAGCAGGCCGAGACGGGGCTCGCCCAGCTCAGGAGCGTGGTGGACACGCTGATTGCGATCCCGAACCAGCGGCTGCTCTCCGTGGTCGAGCCCGGGACTCCACTCCTCGAGGCGTTCAAGGTGGCGGACTCCGTGCTGCATCAGGCCGTCCAGGGGATCGCGGACCTGATCCTGGTCCCCGGCCTGATCAACCTGGACTTCGCCGACATTCGCACCGTCATGTCGGGGATGGGGATGGCCCTCATGGGGGTCGGCGTGGGGAAAGGCGAGCATCGGGCCCTGGACGCCGCCCAGAAGGCCGTGGCCAGCCCGCTCCTGGACGAAACCTCCATCGAGGGAGCGCGCGGGATCCTGATCAACTTCACGGGCGGCTCCGACCTCTCGATTCACGAGGTGGAAGAGGCCGCGCGGATCGTGCAAGAGGCGGCCCACGAGGAGGCGAACATCATCTTCGGCGCGGTCATCGACGAGCGCATCCAGGAAGAGGTCAGGATCACCGTCATCGCCACCGGCTTCAGCGAGCGGAAGGAAGTCACCACGGCGGGTGGGAAGGTGGTGGATCTCGCCAAAGGCCCCCGGCCGGTTCCAGGGCCGGCCTGGCGCCGCCGGCCTGCGGAAGTACGCGCGGAGGGAGGCGCTCCGGCCGAGGAGGACCTCGACATCCCGGCCTTCCTCAGACGGCACGCCGATTAAGGTCGGAGGGGGCCTCGACGGCCCCCTCCGATTCCTCCCCCAGGAC
>JACQWB010000218.1 GCA_016209385.1 Candidatus Rokuibacteriota bacterium | reverse complement strand
GGGAGGAGCCGACCGGAGCGTACGCGGTTGTACGTGAGGATCGGCGACGACCGAGGACGAAGTAAGGCGAAGTTAGTTGGAACGGCACTAGATGACCTCCGGCGCCAGCGAGATGATCTTGGTAAACTGCTTGTCCCTCAGCTCCCGCGCCACCGGTCCGAAGACCCGTGTCCCGATCGGGTTGTTCTGCGGGTTCAGGAGCACGGCGGCATTGCGGTCGAAGCGGATGTAGGAGCCGTCGGAGCGCCGGACCTCTTTGGCGGTTCGCACCACGACGGCCCTGGCGACCTCTCCCTTCTTCACGGTCCCGTCGGGCGCGGCCTCTTTGACGCTCACGATGATGGTGTCCCCGAGCGTGGCGTACTTCTTCCGGGAGCCGCCCATGACCCGGATGCACTGGACCTTCTTGGCCCCGGAGTTGTCCGCCACCTCCAGCATGGTTCTGGTCTGAATCATCCCGAGCTCTCACAGCGCTGACGCCCGGACCAGGATCTGCCGGATCCGCCAGCGCTTCTCACGCGACATGGGACGCGTCTCCTCGATCAGGACCCGGTCGCCGACCTTGCTCGCGTTCGTCTCGTCGTGGGCCTTGAGCTTCCTGGTCCGCCGCACCACCCGCTCGTAGCGCGCATGGCGATAGACCCGCTCCACGCGGACCACGCGGGTCTTCTCCATCTTGTCGCTCATCACGACCCCTTCACGGGTCTTTCGCTCCCCCATCGAATCGGCTCCTCTACAGTCCTCGGAGGGGGGCGCACCCACGCCGACCCCCCGCGCTCGCGCGCGGGCGTGGCGCGGGTACCCGCCCCTTCCGATACCTCCCCCCTATGGTCGTTCGAGCGTGGCGGGGTCGGCCATGCCGTGAGGCAGGCCCCCCGCCGCGCGAGGCCCGAGTTGGTTGCGCGGGCCGGGTACCCGCGCCGGGTACCCACGAAGTGGGTGTGCGCGCTCGAACCAGATTCCTCGGCATCCCGCTACACCGGCCGGCGAACGCCCAGCTCCCGCTCGCGCAGCACGGTCTTGGCCCTGGCCAGGTCGCGCTTGACCTGACCCACCCGGGCCGGGTTCTTGGCTACGCCCAGCGAAAGCTGGAAGCGCAGGTTAAAGAGCTCCTCCGCAAGCTCCTTCACCTTCTGCTGGAGCTCGGGGTCGGTCAGTTCGCGCCACTTCGCCGGTTTCATCGATCAGCCTCCGGCTCGTGCGCGGCTCACGAACCTGGTCGCGATGCCGAGCTTCTGGCCCGCCAGCCGGAACGCCTCGCGGGCCACGTCCTCCTTCACGCCTTCCATCTCGTAGAGGATGCGTCCTGGCTTCACCACCGCAACCCAGTACTCCGGGTTACCCTTGCCCTTTCCCATCCGCGTCTCGGCGGGCTTCTTCGTTACCGGCTTGTCCGGGAAGACCCGGATCCAGATCTTCCCCCCGCGCTTGACGCTGCGCGTGAGGGAGACGCGGGCCGCCTCGATCTGGCGGTTCGTGACCCAGCCCGGCTCGAGGGCCTTCAGACCGAAGTCGCCGAAGGTCAGCGTCGAGCCGCGAATCGCCTTGCCCCTCATCCGGCCGCGCTGGGCCTTCCGGTACTTGACGCGCTTCGGCATCAGCATGCGCCGGTCTCCTCGGGACTATGCTTCCACCGCCTGGCGGGTCGACAGGACCTCGCCCCTGAAGATCCAGACCTTCACGCCGATGGCGCCGTAGGTGGTGCGCGCCTCTGCCAGCCCGTAGTCGATGTCGGCGCGAATCGTGTGGAGCGGCACCCGGCCGTCCCGGTACCATTCGCGCCGGGCGATCTCCGCGCCCGCGAGGCGCCCCGCGCAGGCGATCCGGATCCCGCCCGCCCCCAGCCTGAGCGCCGACGTCACGGCCTTCTTCATCGCCCGCCGGAACGCGACGCGCTTCTGGAGCTGGAGCGCCACGTTCTCGGCCACGAGCTGCGCGTCCAGCTCGGGGTGGATGACCTCCTCGATGTTCAGGTAGACCTCTTTGCCGGTGCGCGCCTGGAGCTCGTTCTTCAGTTTCTCGACCTCCGACCCCTTGCGCCCGATGATGATGCCGGGCCGAGCGGTGTGGATCGTGATCCTGATCCGGTTGGCCGACCGCTCGATATCGGTGCGCGAGATCCCGGCGTGATAGAGCGTGCCCTTGATATACCGCCGGATCTTCACGTCCTCGTGCAGGAGCGCGGCGTAGCCCTTGGTCGCGAACCACCGGGAACTCCAGGTCCGCGTCCCGCCCAGCCGAAAGCCGATCGGATGCGTCTTCTGTCCCATGTCTCTACCCCTCCGCGGCCGCGCGTGGTCTCGCGCGGTCGGCAGATCCCCGCGCCGCACGCGGCTGCCCGGCGCGGGCGCGCACCCGCTCCGCGGGTACCCGGCCTGCGGCAGTCCGTTGGCCTGGTGCCGGCTGAGGAACCTCGTCGCTCAGGACCACCGTAATGTGGCTGGTGCGGTGGCGGATGAAGAAGGCTCGCCCCATGGCCCGCGGCTGGATGCGCTTGATCACCGGGCCACGGTCGGCGACCGCCTTGGCGATCCGGAGGTCGTCGAGGTTCCGCACCTGGTGGTTGTGCTCGGCGTTGGCGATGGCGGAGCGCAGGGTCTTCTCGACCAGCCGGGCCGCCGCCCGCGGGACGTACTGGAGCAACCCCAGGGCCTCCCCCACCGACCGGCCCTGCAGCTCGCGCAGGACCAGGCGGGCCTTGCGCGGTGAGACACGCACGAAGCGGCTGACCGCCTGGGTCCGCATAGCCTACGCTTTGACCTCGGTGGTGGCCTTCTGCGCCGCCCCGTGGGCCTTGAAGGTCCGGGTCAGGGCGAACTCGCCGAGCCTGTGCCCCACCATGTTCTCGGTGATGTAAACCGGAATGAACTTCCTGCCGTTATGAACCGCGAGCGTGTGGCCGACGAACTCGGGCACGATGGTGGAGCGCCGCGACCAGGTCTTCAGCACCTTCTTCCCTCGGGCGCGGTTGAGCTCCTCCACCCGGGCCAGCAGTGTCTCGTCCACGTACGGTCCCTTCTTCAGCGAGCGTCCCATCTCTCCCCTCTACTTCGCCCGGCGGGTGACGATGTAACGATCCGAAGGCTTGGGCCGGCGGGTCTTGTAGCCCTTGGTGGGCTTGCCCCACGGCGTCATCGGGTGGTTGCCCTTGCCCCGGCCCTCGCCGCCCCCCATGGGATGGTCCACGGGGTTCATGGACACGCCCCGGACCGTCGGGCGGAAACCGAGCCACCGGACGCGCCCGGCCTTGCCGACGGAGACGTTCTCGTGATCGAGGTTGCCGACCTGGCCCACCGTGGCCATGCAGTCGAGCCTGACCATCCTCACCTCGCCCGAGGGGAGCTTCAGCGTGGCGAGGTCCCCTTCCTTGGCCAGGAGCTGCGCCTGCGACCCGGCGCTCCGGCAGAGCTGGCCTCCCTTGCCCGGTTGGAGCTCCACGTTGTGGATCATGGTCCCCACGGGGATGTTCCTGATCGGCAGCGCGTTGCCCGGCAGGATGTCGGCCTGCGGGCCGGACATGACCACGTCGCCCACCTTGAGCCCGAGCGACGCGACGATGTACCGCTTTTCGCCGTCCCGGTAGTGGAGGAGCGCAATGCGCGCCGACCGGTTGGGGTCGTATTCGATCGCCGCAACGGTGGCCGGCACGCCCCATTTCTCCCGGCGGAAGTCGATCACGCGAAGGCGGCGCCTCGCCCCGCCGCCCCGGTGTCGCACTGTGATCCGCCCGGCGTTGTTCCGCCCGCTGGTGCGCCGCTTGGCGCGGAGCAGGCTCTTCTCGGGCCGGCTCCGGGTGACGTCGTCGAAAGCGAGCAGCGTCATGAAGCGCCGGCCCGGGGACGTGGGCTTGATGATCTTGACCGCCATCACATGCCCTCAACCAGCTCGATCTTTTCACCAGGGGCCAGCGTCACGATCGCCTTCTTCCAGGAGGGCTGGCGCCCCTGGAAGCGCCCCATCCGCTTCAGCTTGCCCTGGACGCTGGCGGTCCTCACGCCGGTCACCTTCACGTTGAAGATCGCCTCGACCGCGTGGCGGATCTCCACCTTGTTGGCGTCCGGCACGACCTGGAACGTGACCGCGTTCCGCTCCTCTTTGACCCGCATGCTCTTCTCGGTCATCAGGGGCCGGACGATGATCTCCCGGGGACTCCTCATCGCGTCCCCCCGCTGGTAGACGGAGACTCCCGCTCCACCGCTCCGGCCAGCGCTTCCTGCAACGTGAGGAGCGCTGGCCGCTCGAAGATAACCTGCCTGTTCCGGAGCAGCTGGTAGACGGAGACGTGCGAGGGAGTCTCGACGACCAGCCAGGGAAGGTTGCGCGACGCCCGGGCCAGCGCCTGGCTCAGCTGGGCCACGACGAGAAGCGTCGGCGCCTCCTTGAGGCCCAGGCCGAGCAGCCAGCCCGCCAGGGCTTTCGTCTTCGCCTCCCGCAGCTCCACGCGGTCCACGACCGCGACCCGCGCGTCCGCCACCGCAGCAGCCAGTGCGGCGCGCAGCGCCTGGCGCCGCGCAGCGCGTGGCATGCCGAGGGTGTAGTCCCGCGGATGGGGGCCAAAGACCGTCCCGCCCTTGCGCCACTGCGCGGCCCGGATCGAGCCCTGACGGGCGCGACCCGTTCCCTTCTGGCGCCACGGCTTCTTGCCTCCCCCGGACACATCGCTCCGGCCTTTGGTCTCGTGCGTGCCGGCGCGCTGCGCCGCCAGCTCCCGGACGACCGCCTGGTGGAGGAGGGGGACCCGCAGCGGGACGCCGAAGACCTCGGGCCTCAGGTCCAGCGTCTCTCCGGCTTTTCCACCCGTGCTGAGAACCGGCACCGCCGGCATGGCTACCTGGCCTTCCGCGCCCGTTGCTGGGCTTTGGTGAGCTTGACGCTCTTTCTCACCACCACAAGCGCGCCGATCGGACCCGGCACGGCACCCCGGACGACGAGCAGGTTCTGCTCGGGGAGCACGCGGACCACGGGCACGTTCAGCACGGTCCGCGACTCGCCGCCCATCCGGCCCGGGAGATGATGACCGGGCCAGACCCGCGACGGATCCGAGGAGGCCCCGATGGATCCCGGCGCCCGGTGAAACATCGAACCGTGCGTCGCGTCTCCGCCGTACCACCCGTACCGCTTGACGCCACCCTGAAACCCCTTCCCTTTGCTGACGCCGCTCACGTCCACCAGCTGGCCGGGCTCGAAGAGGTCCACGGTGAGCGTCTGGCCCACCTGGTAGTTCTGAGCCGTTTCGGTCTTCTCGACGCGGATCTCGCGGAGCACGCGCATCGGAGCGAGGCCCAGCTTCTTGAAATGCCCGGCCTCAGGTTTGCTCACGCCCTTCTTCTTCGGCTCGAAGCCGAGCTGGACCGCGTCGTAGCCGTGGGTGGCCTTCGTCCGGATCCCCAGCACGGTGCACGGCCCCGCCTCGATGACACTCACCGGGATCTGACTGCCGTCGTCACCGAAGAGCTGGGTCATCCCCCGCTTCCGTCCGATCAGCCCCTCCTTCATCGCCATGGCTACCCTCGGAGGGGGGCTTCGCCCCCCTTCCGATCCTGGACCACAGCGAACCGGACGATGGTCGGCATGCTCACAGCTTGATTTCGACGTCGACGCCTGAGGGAAGATCGAGCTTCATCAACGCGTCCACGGTCTGGGGGGTGGGATCCAGGATGTCGAGGAGCCGCTTGTGCGTCCGCATCTCGAACTGCTCCCGGGACGTTTTGTCCACGTGAGGCGAGCGGAGCACCGTCCACCGGTTGATGAGGGTGGGGAGCAGAACGGGCCCAGACACACGGGCGCCGGTCCGCCTCACCGTCTCGACGATCTCCTTCACCGACCGATCGAGGAGCTGATGGTCGTAGGCCTTGAGGCGGATTCTGATCTTCTGGTCCTGAACCAGCGTGACCATTTACTTCGCCCGTGCAATCTACTCCAGGATCTCCGTCACGACGCCGGCGCCCACCGTCCGCCCCCCCTCCCGGACCGCAAACCGGAGCTCCTTCTCCAGCGCAATCGGCGTGATCAGCTC
>JACQWB010000217.1 GCA_016209385.1 Candidatus Rokuibacteriota bacterium | reverse complement strand
GGCACGAAGACGGGAAGGAACAGGGAGGTGCCGGGCACCAGCTCCTTGTTGTCCATGTTCCCGCCGAACTCGCGAGGTTCGATGGACGAAACCGTGCCGTACTCTGGGCGCGGCGCCGTGGCGAGGATGCCGAAGAAGGGCCGGAGCGCAATCGTGGGGCCCCACGGGAGCTGCGCCGTCATCGCTTTGCGGTCGATCGGGATGAGGCGGCGCTGGAACTCCGGGAAATCCTCCGGGAGCGTGCCCTTGAGCGGCCGGATCACGTTCCAGCCCCAATCGACCAGGAGGTCGATCGACTTGATGCGCACCTCCAGCGTGTCGCCCGGCTCGGCGCCACGGACCGCGATGGGCCCCGTGAGGATGTGCGGGCCCAGGACCGGCCGGAGCTTTTCGACGATCTCGCGGTGGTCCGGCCGCATGATCGAGAGGTCCGCGACCTCGACGCGGCCGCCGGAAACGGTGTTGACCGTGACGGTGTCGCCGGAGTCGACCGTCAGCCGGGCCGGGATCGTCGCGTCGAAGTAGCCCCAGTGGACCGTGTCGGGCGAGGGATCGAGGACATGGTGGGCAGGCATGACCGCCCTCCTTACGGGCGCCCGCCGGCGACGCCCACGTGGGAGTCGAGGATCTCGGTGGCCCAGGAGAGCTCCTCGGGCGTGCCTCCGAAGACAAAGCGCCCCGAGGTCAGCACGTAGATGTAGTCGGCGACCGACAGGGCGAGGGCGAAGTTCTGCTCGACCAGCAGGATCGCGTGACCGTGGTCGCGGACGCTCTTCATGATCTGCTCGACCTGCTGCACGAGCCGCGGCGCCAGGCCCTCCGAGGGCTCGTCCATCAGGATGAGATCCGGGTTGGCCATGAGCGCGCGCCCGACCGCCAGCATCTGCTGCTCACCGCCGGAGAGCGCACCGCCCGCGTGGTCGATCCGCTCGGCGAGCTGCGGGAACTCCGCGAGCACGCGGGCGAGGTCCCACTGCGTGCGGCGGTCCGTGCCCCCGGTCGAGCCGGAGCCGCGGGCGAGCCGGCTCGTTGGCAGCAGGAGGTTCTCGCGCACGGTGAGCGAGCGGAAGATGCGACGCCCCTGGGGGACAATGGCCAGGCCCTGCTGGGCGATCGCGTAGGGCGGTCGGCCGCGCTGCGAGCGTCCCTTGAAGACGACGTCGCCCCGGCGCGGCGGCGTGAGCCCCGCGACCGAGCGGATGAGGGTGGTCTTGCCCATGCCGTTTCGCCCCAGGATCGCGACGATGCGGCCCTCGGAGACGTCGAGACTCACGCCCTGGAGCACGTAGCTGTCGCCGTAGTAGGTGTGGATCTCCCGCACCGAGAGAAGCGGCTCAGACATGACCGAAGTAGACCTCGCGGACCTCGGGGTTGGCCTGGACCTCGCCCGGCGTGCCCTCCAGGATCACCTTGCCGCGATGGAGGACCGTCACCCGGTCGGCGAGGCCGAGCGCCACGTCCATGTCGTGCTCGATCATCAGTACGGTCAGATCGCGCGGGAGGTCGCCGATCATCCGCGAGATCCGGTGGCGCTCGGCGGGCGCGAGGCCGGCGCACGGCTCGTCGAGGAACAGCACACGGGGCGCGCCAGTGAGCGCCAGGGCCAGCTCGAGCTGGCGGCGCTCGCCGTAGGACAGGAGCCTCACGGAGTCCTCCGCGCGGTGGGCGAGGCCGACCAGCTGCAGGCCCTCGCGCGCCTTCTGCCGCGCGCCATCGAAGGCGCCGACGGGGCGGTGCATGACCCACTTCCGGCGGTCGGTGCCGATGGCGGCGAGGACGAGGTTCTCGAGGACCGTCAGCTCGACGAACACGTTCGAGATCTGGAAGGTCCGCCCCATGCCGAGCGCCGTGCGCCGGAACTCCGCCAGATGGGTCACGTCGCGGCCGAAGAACGTCACGCGCCCGGCCGTCGGCAGGAGCGTCCCGGTGATGCAGTGGAAGAGCGTCGTCTTGCCGGCGCCGTTGGGGCCGATCAGCACGCGCCGCTCGCCGGCACCGACGCGGAGCGACACCCGGTCGACGGCGCGCAGGCCGCCGAACTCCTTGGTCAGCTCGCCGACCTCGACCGCCGCGGTCGCCATCGTCACCGCCCCATCGCCACCGCCGCCCGCGCTCGGAGGCGGACGGCGAGCCCGACCACCCCCTGCGGCGCCCAGAGCACGGCGGCGACGAAGACCAGGCCCATCACGGCGGCGTACAGCTCGAAGAAGCTCGACACCCAGTTGCGCAGCCCGAGGATGATCACCGAGCCGATGAAGGGCCCGACGATGGTCCCGGTGCCGCCGACGATCGCCATCAGGGCCGCCTCGACCGAGATCGGGACCGACGACGCCACCGGGTTCACGAAGCGGTTGTAGTAGACGTAGAGGACGCCGGCAAAGCTGGCCAGGGCTGCGGAGAGGACGAAGGCCGCGTAGAGGTGCAGGCCGGAGTCGAAGCCGAGGCTCCGCATCCGCGTCTCGCTGGCCTTGATCCCGCGCAACGTGAGCCCGAACGGCGACCGGACGAGCACCCGGTAGCCGAGGGCGCAGAGCACGACGACCGCCAGCACGAAGTAGTAGTACTGCGTGTGCGACTCGATGCGGAGCGGGCCGACCGCGGGGAACGGCACGTTGGTGACGCCATTGTCGCCACCGGTGAAGGACGACCACCGGTGCGCCACACCCCATACGACGTAGCCGAAGGCCATCGTGACCAGGATGAAGTAGACCCCGCGCGTCCGGACGGCGAGCCCGAACAGCACGCCCAGGAGCGTGCCGGCCAGGAGGCCGGCGGGCGCGGCGAACGCCGTCGGCACGGCGTGGCGCACCTGGAGAATGGCCGTCGTGTAGGCCGCCATCGCGAAGAACGACGCGTGGCCCACCGAGAAGAGGCCGGCGTGGCCGAGCAAGAGATCGACCGCCAGCGCGAGCAGCCCGAACACGCACATCTGCGTCACGAGCCCCATCCAGAACGGGCCCGCGACCTGCGGCAGGAACAACGCCGCGACGAGCACGCCGAGGGCGAGCGCGATGCGGAGCCCGCTCACCTCACGCCTCGCGGCCGAAGAGGCCCCGCGGCCGCAGGAGCAGCAGCACCGCCATCGGCCCGAAGAGCACGAAGTAGGAAAACTCCGGCAGCAGCCAGCGGCCGTAGGCGTCGAGGAGGCCGACGATCAGCGCGCCGATCATCGCGCCCTCCAGGCTGCCGAGCCCGCCGACGATGACGACGACCAGCGCGACGATCAGGATCTCCCACTCGGCGCCGGGATAGAGGGTAAGGAACGCGCCGCCGACCACGCCCGCCATGCCGGCGAGGAAGGACGCTAGCGCCGAAACCATGATGAACAGGCGGTCGATGTTGATGCCGGTGGCGTTCACCTGCTCCCGGTCGTCCACCCCGGCGCGCACCACGGCGCCGATCTGGGTCTTCCGGTAGAGGAGCCAGAGCGCGCCCGCGACGGCGAGCCCGAAGACGATGAGGACGAAGCGGTAGGTGGGGTAGACGAGCCCCCCGGGCAGCTCGATGGCGCCGCGCAGGAACACCGGCACCGGCACCTTCAGCGAGTCGCCGCCCCAGATCTTGAGCGCCACGTCCCCGATGACGAAGGCGACACCGACGGTCAGCAGCACCTGGGCCAGGTGGTTCTCACCGGTGTACCGGATCAGGAAGCGGTCGATCAGGTAGCCGAGCACGACGATGCTGGCGCCCCCGCCCAGGATGGCCAGCGTGAAGCTCCCCGTCGCCTCCGCGATGGAGAGCCCGATGTAGCCGCCGAGTAGGTAGTAGGCGCCGTGGGCCATGTTCACCACGCGCATGAGGCCGAAGCTGAGCGTGAAGCCGCTGGCCAGCAGGAACAGCAGCGCGGCGAGCGAGGTGCCGTTGATCGCCTGGAGGACGGCGCTGGTCGTCATCGTGCGAGGGAAACGGGGCACCGGGGGACGGTCAGGTCCCCCGGCGCCGCGAGGGCTACCGCTTGTACGGGCCTCGCTTCAGGAACTCCTCCGGCGTCAACTTCCAGAACTGGGACACCGCCGGGTACGTCTTGAACGGTACGTTGGTCAGCACCTCGCCCAGCTCCGGGTGCTTGATCTTCTGGATCTTCGAGAGGTAGACGTTCTGGATCGGGTTGTCGTACTCGTCCAGCCTGACCGGCCCGCGGGGCGCGTTGATGCGCACGGTCCGCATCGCATTGAGGAACGCGGCACGGTCCTCGACCTTGCCGTTGATGGCGTCGATGGCGGTCTTGGTCCAGAGGCCGGCGGTGTAGGCGCACTCCGCGAACCAGGAGGGCAGCCGCTTGTACTTCTTCGCGAAGGCGTCGACGAAAGCCTTGTTCTCCGGCGTCTCCAGGCCTGCCGCGTAGATGAGCGAGTTGCCGACGAGCCCGATGGCGCGGTCGTCCATCTGCGGCAGGACGTCCTGGTGCAGCCAGTAGCCGCCGTAGATCTTCTTCTTCTTGTCCATCCCGAAGTTGAACCAGGCCTCGAAGAGCCGCACGCGGTCGACACCCACGACCACCGCCGACACGGCGTCGGTGTCGGCCGGGATCGCCGCGATGGTGGGGCCGTAGTCGCGGGTCCCGATCGGGTTCCAGATGATCTTGGCGACCTTGCCGCCGAGCTCGGTGAAGGTGCGCACGGCGCCGAGGGTGACCTCGTGGCCCCACGTGTAGTCCTGTCCGATGAAGGTCACGTTGCGGAGGCCGAGCTCCCGGTACATGTAGTCGCCCCACGGATGCCCGATCTGGCTCGCCGACACCGCCGTCCGCACCACGGTCGGCGTGCGGTTCCACTTGGTCATGGTGTCCGCGCCGGCCGGGTCCATGACGAGCGGCACGCCGGTCTCCTTGCTGACCTGCGCCACCGCCGGCCCCTCGTGACCGCAGAGCGGGCCCACCATGAAGTGCACCTTCTCCTGGTGCACGACGCGGCGCGCCTGGGTCAGGGCCTGGTCGGGGTTGCAGGTCGTGTCGGCGATGACGATCTCGACCTTCCGCCCGCCCGCCCTGTAGCCCGCCTGCTCCCAGAAAAGCTTGAAGCCGTCGACCATGTCCCGGCCCGGCGTCGCCAGGGGCCCGGTCACCGGCGGGAGGAGGCCAATCTTGATCGGTTCGCCCTGAGCGGCCACCGCGCCAGGGGTGGCGAGGCCGACGGCGGCCAGCAGGAGGCCGAGGCCTCGCACAGGTCTATGGATCCAGTCGCTGATCATACGCATCACGCCTCCTTTCGCTGAGCGCCGCCGTGATCGCCGGGGCGTGCTGGTGCGTGCGGCGTTCGGCTCTCGGCCACGCCCCCCGGCGGCGGAGCCGTGTGTCGGTCGGCCAGCGTTGGGGTCGAAAGGTGATAATTGACCACAGCCAGCGCCCATACTTATACTCGGCCCGCAGGCGCGCTGTCAATCACCTGTGCTCGGACGGAGGAGGACGATGAGCGACACCCTGCTGCGATTCGGCAGCGACCGAGACGCCCTGCGCAGCGAGGACGAACCGCTGCTCACCGGGCGCGGGCGGTTCACCGATGACATCGACGTGCCCGGGCAGGCGCATGCCGCGTTCGTGCGGGCGCAGGTCGCGCACGCGGAGCTCCGCGGGACGGAGGTATCGAGAGCCCTGAAGATGCCAGGCGTCATCGGCGTGTTCACGGGGCGGGACCTGGCCGCGGACGGGCTGGGGGCGATCCCGCCCCTGGCGTCGTTGCCGGGGCGCGGCGGGACGCGGATGTTCGGCGCCGCCATGCCGGCGCTCGCGGTCGATCGCGTGCGCTACGTCGGCGAGTCCATCGCGATCGTGGTGGCGGAGACCGCCGCCCAGGCGCGGGACGCCGTGGAGGCCGTCATCGTCGAGCTGGCCGAGCTGCCGGCCTCCGCCGACGTCGAACGCGCCGTGGCCCCGGGGGCGCAGCCGATCTGGCCCGAGACGCCGGACAACGTCGCGCTCGACTGGACCGACGGCGACGCGGCCGCGGTCGATTCGGCATTCGGGCGTGCCGCGCACGTCGAGCGCGTCCGGCTGCTCGACACGCGCCTGGCCCCCTCGGCGCTGGAGCCGCGCGCCGCCATCGGGCAGTGGGACGCGGCGGCGCAGCGCTACACGCTGATCGCGGGCACGCAGGGCGTCGCGGTGGTGCGAAAGCTCCTTGCCGAGAGCGTGTTCAAGATCCCCCCTCCGCGGCTCCGCGTGCTGACGTACGACGTGGGCGGCGGCTTCGGCATGAAGGTGCAGCCGTACGCGGAGTACGCGGCGGTGCTCTATGCGTCACGCCGGGTCGGCCGCCCTGTGAAGTGGCGGGCCAGCCGGCTCGAGAGCTTCCTCGCCGACACTCACGGCCGCGACGGCGTCCTCGAGGGCGAGCTCGCGCTCGACGCGGACGGCAGGTTCCTCGCCCTGCGGGTCCGCGCGCTCGTGGGCGTCGGGGCCTACGTCTCGACGTACGCGGCCATCTTTGCGACCAACAACACGAAGAACACCCTGTCGAGCGTGTACGCGATCCCTGCTATCCAGATCGACGTGAAGATGGTGCTCACGAACGCCGCGCCGCTGGGACCGTACCGCGGCGCTGGCCGGCCGGAGGCGATCTACCTCATCGAGCGGCTGATCGATTCGGCGGCGCTGGCGATGGGCATCGACCGCGTGGAGCTGCGGCGGCGCAACTTCATCCCCGCCTCGGCGATGCCATACAGGGCGGCGAACGGCCAGCTCTATGACAGCGGGGAGTTCGAGGCCGTGATGGACAAGGCGCTGGCGCTGGCGGACTGGAAGGGGTTTCCCGCGCGGCGCGCGGCGTCGGAGCGGGCGGGCAGGCTGCGGGGGATCGGGCTGTGCTGCTTCCTCGAGGTAGCGGGGGGCATCCTCGACGAGACCGTCGACCTGCGCTTCGAGGAGGACGGCACGATCGCGCTGCGCACCGGCGTGCAGGCGATGGGGCAGGGGCACCTGTCGACGTTCCCTCGTCTCGTTGCGACGAGGCTCGGCGTGGACGTGAGCGCGGTCAAGCTCGTCCAGGGCGACAGCGACCAGGTACCGGTCGGCACGCCGAGCGTCGCGTCGCGCTCGATGATGATGGCCGGCAGCGCGGCCACGCTCGCGTGCGACACGGCGATCGAGAAGGGTCGCCGTATCGCCGCGCGCCTGTTCGAGGCCGCCCCGTTCGATATCGAGTTCCGAGACGGCCGATTCCGGGTGACGGGCACCGATCGGGAGATCGGTATCGTGGACCTCGCCCGACGCGCGCGCACCATGCCCGGAATGCCGGGGGACCTCGCCGCGGGACTGGACAACCAGGCCAAGTTCGTCTCCCCGCAGATGAGCTTTCCCAACGGTTGCCATGTCTGCGAGGTCGAGATCGACCCGGAAACCGGAGTGGTAACCGTGGTTGGCTACAAGGCCGTAGACGATGTCGGCAACTTTGCGCACCCGACCATCGTCGAGGGGCAGATCAACGGCGGCGTCGCCCAGGGCCTTGGCCAGGTGCTCGGCGAAGCCGTCGTCTACAGCGAGAGCGGGCAACTCCTGACCGCGTCGTTCATGGACTACATGATCCTGCGCGCTGGCGACCTGCCCGACATGAGAATCGGACACCACTGCGTGCCGTGCACCACGAACCCGCTCGGCGTGAAGGGGGCGGGCGAGTCGGGCGTCGCGGGGTCCCTGCCATCGGCGGTGAACGCGGTGCTCGACGCGCTCGCGAGTCGGGGCGTCCGGCATCTTGATCTGCCAATGACGGCGCCGCGGGTTTGGAGCGCGCTGCGACTACCACGAAAAGCGAAGCCGTAGCAAAACCGGCGCGCCCGGGGACGATTTCTTCGGAGAGGTGACGCCGGACCGGATCAGGTCTTCGATCACGTCCATGCAAGGCTTCGTCAGCTCCTCCGGAAGCCAGGAGCTCCTCCGGAAGCTCGCGGGCACGGTTTCGGGCACGGCAAGGGGTCCGCGGTTGACCGCTGTCACGGAAGTCCCTAAGATACAGGCGCGGGCGGATAGCTCAGCTGGGGAGAGCGCGGCCCTTACAAGGCCGAGGTCACAGGTTCGAGCCCTGTTCCGCCCACCAGCTAGGACGCGGCGGAAGGCGGCGACGTTTCGATACGCGGCGGGAAGCTCTGATGGCGCGAGCGGATCGGTTCGGCGGCGGCACGGTTGAGTTCCGCGTGCCGGACATTCGGGCCGGCGTCGCCTTTTACTCGCGGCTCTTCGGGCGACCCCCGGACTTCGAACCCCACACGGACTTCGTCGAGTGGGAAGGTTTCGAGAACTTCTGGTTTCAGCTCGGCGAGGGCGAGCCGCGACCGACGTACTCGCTGCGGCTCCGCGTGAACGACATCGAGGCCGAAATCCCGCGGGTCGAGCGCGAGGTCGGCGCGCGGTGCTCGCCCGTCACGCGGATCCCCGGGCTGGTCGCCTTCTGCGACTTCAGCGATCCGTGGGGGAACCACCTGGGCCTCTACCAGCGGCTCTTCGTGGAGCAGCCCCGGGTTCCCGGAGGAAGCTTCCGCGACTTCGGGAGCTAAAGGCGGCGTCGTGGAGTCGTCACAGGCGGGTCTTGACCCCGTGAGGGCCTCGGGCTAGTCTGGGCCAGCCTCGAACGCTCGTCCTCTAACTTCGGCGACGGAGGGAGGGACCCATGGAGCGACGCGACTTCCTGAAGCTCACCGGCGCGCTGACGTTCACCCTCGCCACCGAGAAGGTGTGGGCCCAGACCAGCAAGGTTGAAGTCCACTGGCTGGGGCAGGCCGCGACAAAGATCACCACGCCGACCGGCAAGGTAATCGTCATCGACCCGTTCCTCACCAACAATCCTAAGACCCCGGCGCAGTACAAGAACCTGGACGCCCTGGGGAAGGTGGACGTGATCCTGGTGACCCACGGCCATCGGGATCACGTGGGAAACCTCGGGCGGACCGATGGATTGAGTGACGCCGGGGAGCTGGCCAAGCGGACCGGGGCGAAGATTGGTGGCCCCTACGGCCTCATCTTTACGATGACCGACCTGGGCTGGGTGAGGCCCGAGCAAGGCATTCAGTTCGCCAAAGGCGGGCGGGTGACGCCGGCGGGGCCGCAGATCACGATCACCCAGGTCCGCGCCGAACATTCCTCCGAAGTGACCTTCGTCGATCCGGCCACAAAGAAGACCATCACCTACCCCGCTGGGGAGCCCGCCGGGTTCATCATCGAGTTCGAGAACGGCTTCAAGCTCTACCACATGGGGGACACCGGGCTCTTCGGCGACATGCGCTTCCTCGGCGAGTACTATAAGCCCGACCTGATCCTGATGCCCATCGGGGGTAACTTCACCATGGATCCCCGGGATGCGGCCTACGCGACGAAGGAGGTGCTCAAGCCCAAGTACGTGATCCCGATTCACTACGGGACGTTCCCCGTGCTCAAGGGGACGCCGCAGGAGTACCAGGCGGCGCTCGGTCAGACCTCGACGCAAGTCTTCCCGATCAGCCCGGGTGACAAGCTGACGTTCTAGTTGCGGGTGGTTCGCGCATGGGCCTGAGGGGGCAGTGTTCCAGCCCAACCAGCGGGTAACCGTCGACCTCTCGGGCCTGGTCATCCAGGGCGTGGCGTTCAGCGAGAACGTGAAGAAAGCGCTCGGCACCATCGTGGAGCGCCTGCCGGCGGATCCGCCCCGGTACATCGTGGAGCTGCTGTTCAGCTTCAAGGGGGTGAAGCGGGTCGAGGTGCCCGAAGAGCGCATCACGCCGGCGTAGAGATCCTCGGAGGGGGGCTCCGCCCCCCTTCCGAACCTCCCCCGTCGGTTGCGCGGGCCAAGCCCGCGCTCGAACCAGATCTTCAGCAGCGTGCCAGAGGACGATCGGACGAGGACATCCACGCCTTCGGCGTGGGTGCGCGCTCGAAGGGCATTACTCCTGACGCTGCCGATGGCGGCCGCGGTTACGGCGGGATGACGGGTGAGCGGGTTCGTGACCGTGGGTCCGAGGCGGACCCTCGAGGTGTTGATGGCAGCCACAGCGAGGCTCACGTACACCTCCTGGAACAGGGACTGGGAGTCCCCGATCCCCAGGAGGTCGAAGCCGGCCGCCTCGGCCAGGCGCGCATGCTCGGCCACCTCGGCAATCCGGCGGGGGAGGAAGAGGACACCGCAGCGCACGCTGATCGCTCAGCCGAGCCAGACCGCGGGGAGCCAGAGGGCCAGCGGGGGGTAGGCGACCAGGACCGCGGCGCCGGCAAGCAAGAGCAGCAGAAACGGCAGGCTCCCCCACGCCACGTGCCCCAGCGGGGCCCCGGTCACTCCCTGGATCACGAAGAGGTTTAACCCCACCGGTGGCGAGAGTAGCCCCGCCTCCAGCAGCATGCACATGTAGACCCCGAACCAGACCGGGTCGTAGCCCGCCGCCTGGATCGCGGGCAGTACGAAGGGGAGCAGGATGATCATCAGCGAGAAATCCTCGAAGATGGTGCCCAGGATCGGGTAGACGACGGAGATGATCAGCAGGAGCACGGTCGGCGCGCCGAAGGAGCTGGCGAAGTCTTTCATCAGCGCCGGCACCCCATAGTAGGCCAGAGCCACGGTCATCACCCTGGCGGAGATCACGATCAGGAAGATCATGGAGGTGGTCCTGACTGCGCCCAGGCAGGCGTCCCTGAACCCCTGCCAGGTGAGGGCGCGATAGCCAAGGGCGATGAGGATCGCCACCGACGCCCCCACCCAGGCCGCCTCGGTCGGCGTCGCGAGCCCTGCGTAGATCCCGCCCAGCACGGCCACAATCAGGAGGAGAAACGGCCAGACCTCACCGAGCCCCTTGAGCCTCGCGCCCCACCGTCCCGGTCCCGGATTGGCGTGAGCGAGTCGCTCGTGGGGAACTAAGCCCCGCTGGAGGCTACAGCGGATCCCCACGTAGAGCATGAACAGCGCTGACATCATGAGGCCGGGGAAGAAGCCCGCCAGGAAGAGCTTGCCCACGGATTGATCGGCGATGGCGCCATAGACGATGAAGAAGATGCTGGGCGGGATCAGGATGCCGAGCGTTCCTCCGGCGGCCACGGAGCCGAGCACGAGCCTCGGCTGGTAGCCGCGCCGGCCCACCTGCTCCTCGTACGCCATCCGCCCCATCGTCGCGGCCGATG
>JACQWB010000216.1 GCA_016209385.1 Candidatus Rokuibacteriota bacterium | reverse complement strand
GTCGTGGAGACTGTGAAGCGCCTCGACAGCCTGAAGGATGCGGGCGAGCTGACCGCGCTGCTCGCGCCCGCCTCTTCGAGCGCGGGCTTCGCCCGCGCACCCTGTGGGGGAGGTCTCGGAGGGGGCCGTCGAGGCCCCCTCCGATAAAACGGAGGAGCCATGCTGGACCTGCTGATCCGTGGAGGCGAAGCGGTGACGCCCCAGGGGGTGGGCAACTGGGACGTCGCGATCCAGGGCGAGCGCATCGTCGGGATCGGCCTGCCCGACCCGCGGCTCGAGGCCCGCCGCGTGATCGACGCGAGCGGCAAGATCGTCGTCCCCGGCGGCATCGAGCCCCACACGCACCTGGCGCACTTCATCTCGATGCACCCGGAGGACAACCTCTACACGCTCGGGCCCGAAGACGACACGCGGGGCATGGTCTTCGGCGGGACGACGACCCACATCGACTTCTGCTTCGTCCGCCCGGGCACGGATATCCCCCGGGCCATCGAGTCGCGGGCTGCCCGCTGGAAGGGCAACTCGTATACGGACTACTCCTTCCACGTGGCGCTCCAGGGCCAGCTCCCCATCACCCTCTTCGAGCAGATCCCCGAGGCGATCGCGGCGGGCTTCCCGAGCTTCAAGGTCTTCACGGTCGAGGTCCTCCCGCCCCACCCGAAGCGCCACCCGTACCGGCTCGACTTCGGGCGGATCCAGCTCGCGATGCAGCAGGTCGCGGCCCACGGCGGCATCATGGCCGTCCACGCCGAGGACCAGGACATCGTCCAGTTCATGTACGAGAAGTTCCGGGAGGAGAAGCGGACCGAAGGCTGGCTCCTCCCGGAGGTCCACAACAAGCTCTCCGAGCTGCTGGCCTTCCGGCGGACGATCCAGCTCGCGGCCCACACCGGCGCCGCCGTCTACTTCGTCCACACCTCGGCCCGGGAGGGCGTGGAGGCGGTCGCCGCGGCGCGGGCGGAAGGGCTCCCGATCTACGCCGAGACCCTGCACCACTACGCCTGCTTCACCGCCGACGACTACCGGACGCCGCGCGGCTTCTGCTACCACACGTACCCCTCGCTCAAATACCCCGAGGACCAGGCCGCGCTCTGGGACGGGCTCGTCGGCGGCGGCGTGTCGACGACGGCAACCGACGAGTTCCCGACCTCGCTCGAGCTGAAGCTCCGCGGCAAGGAACTGGAGAACGTGACCGGCGGGAACCTCGGCGCCGAGGCGCGGATGGGGATCGTCTTCTCCGAAGGCGTCGTGAAGCGCGGAATGTCGCTCCAGCGCTTCGCCGAGGTCACCTCCACCAACGCGGCGCGGATCCTCGGGCTCTACCCGAAGAAGGGCGTGATCGCGCCGGGCAGCGACGCCGATCTGGTCCTGATCGACCCGGCGGTCGCCAAGACACTGACGCGCGACGACTTCCACGTCAGCGACTACAGCCCCTGGGAGGGGTGGCCGGTGCGCGGCTGGCCGGTGACGACGATCCTCCGCGGCAAGGTGGTCGTCGAGAACGGACGCCTCCTCGGAAGCGCGGGCGACGGCACGCTCGTCCCGCGCAGGATTTCGCCTGAAATGCTGCGCTCCCCGTCGTGCTAGGGACAATCGGAGGGGGCCTCGACGGCCCCCTCCGAGGCCTCCCCCAGGAATCAGATGCGCGGGCAAAGCTCGCGCTCGGAGTGGAACATCATGAACTCGGCGGTGTGGCTCAGGCAAGGCGCGCGGCTTATCGGGACGGCCTAGCGGTGAGCCGACCCGTGGCCGACCTTACCCCCGAGCAGGTCGCGGCCATGGCGGCGGCCTGCGGGCTGCCGATGGCTCCCGACGATCTCGCCGAGGTCACGCACCGGCTGAACGCGCTCCTCGACGCCCTCGCGCCCCTCGGCGAGCTTCCCCTGAACGAGGTCGAGCCGACCCCCATCATCGCCGAGCCGCTGGAGCTAGCACGATCGGAGGGGGCCTCGACGGCCCCCTCCGAGGCCTCCCCCGGGAATCGGTTGCGCGGGCCGGGTACCCGCGAAGCGGGTGCGCGCTCGAACGGCATTACTCCGACAGGCAGCTAGCGTGACCCCCGACCTCGTCTTCCTCGGCGCCGCGAAGCTCGCCGCCCTGATCCGGGACAAGCAGGTGTCGCCGGTCGAGCTGGTCCAGCTCTACCTCGAGCGGATCGACGCGCTGGACGGGCGGCTGCGCGCCTACATCACCGTCTGCGGTGACGCGGCCCTCGACTCGGCGCGCCAGGCCGAGGCCGCGCTGGTGCGCGGCGAGACCCTCGGCCCGCTCCACGGCGTCCCGTTCGCGGTCAAGGACCAGTTCGACACGGCCGGCCTGCGGACCACCGTCGGCTCGCTCATCCTCGCCGATCGCGTGCCCCGGGAGAGCGCCACCGCGGTCGCGCGTCTCGAGGGCGCGGGAGGCATTCTCCTCGGTAAGCTCAACCTGACCGAGTTCGCGCTGGGCGGCACCGTGCGCTTTCCCTTCGGCCAGCCGCGAAACCCGTGGAACCCCGACCACGACCCCGGCGGGTCGTCATCGGGCTCGGGGATCGCGACGGCAGCGGGGCTCTGCGCCGCCTCGCTCGGCGAGGACACGGGCGGGTCGGTGCGGACGCCCGCGGCGTGGTGCGGTGTCGTCGGGCTTCGCCCGACCTGGGGACGCGTGTCGCGCCACGGGATCTTCCCGCTCGCCTGGTCCATGGACGCCGCGGGCCCCATCACCCGGAGCGTGGCCGACGCCGCGCTCCTCCTCCAGCTGATCGCCGGCCACGACCCGAAGGACCCGTTGACCAGCCGGCGCCGCGTCCCCGACTACCGCGCCGCGCTGAGGCACGAGGCGCGCGGGCTCAGGATTGGCCTCATCCGGGAGCTGACGTCGGGCGCCGACACGGACCCTGAGGTCTCTGCCGCGGTCACCGAAGCGGCGCGAGCTCTCGAAGGGCTCGGTGCCGTTGTGGAAGAGGCCTCGCTCCCGCTCCTCCCGCTGGCGGGCGCGGTGTTCATGGCGCTCGCCGACTCCGACGGCGCGGGCCTCCATCAGGCCTGGCTCCGGAGCCGGCCGCGCGACTACGATCAGGGCACCCGCCGCCGACTGCTGACCGCGAGCCTGATCCCGGCCACGGCGTATCACCAGGCGGCGCGCGCCCGCGCGCTGATCCGCCGCCAGCTCCTCGAGGCGTTGACACGCTTTGACCTCCTGGTCTGCCCCACCGCCCACCAGGCCGCGCCCCCGATCGCCGCGGTCGCGGCCCCGATCACCTCCCGCGCTCAGGTGGCCGGGCGCTTCTTCACGCGCCGCTCCTACGTGGCCCCGGCCAGCCTCGCCGCCATCCCGGCCCTCGCCGTGCCGTGCGGCTTCACGCGCTCCGGGCTGCCGATCGGCCTCCAGTTCTTCGGCCGCCGCTTCGATGAGGCGACACTTCTCGGGGTCGGCCACGCTTACGAACAAGCGACGGGCTGGTCCCTCCGCCGCCCGCCCCTCTGATCCGATGCCGGATTACGACGTGATCGTGGTCGGCGCGGGCAATGCCGCCATGGCGGCCGCGCTGTCGGCATGTGAACACGGCGCCGGCCGTGTGGTCATGCTCGAGAAGGCGCCGGAAGACCTCCGGGGCGGCAACACCTATTACAGCGGCGGGCTCCTCCGGTTCGCCTACGAGCGCGCCGAGGACCTCCTCCCGCTCGTGCCCGACGCGGAGCGCGAGCTTCCGGGCTTTCTCGCCGGCGTCGAGCCCTACCCACCGAAGCGCTTCCGGGACGATCTTCAGCGCGTCACCGAGGGCCGAACGGATCCCGAGCTGGCCGAGATCCTCGTCGGCCGCTCCTACGACACGGTGCGCTGGATGGCAAGCCAGGGGATCCGCATGGAGCCCGCCGTCTCGCTGAGCGCCGTGCGGGTCGGCACGACGCTCAGGTGGTCGCCGGGTGCCGTGATCCGCGCGAAGCACGAGGGCGTGGGCCTCTCGGAGATCTGGTTCACGCTCGTCCTGGAGCGCGGCGTGGAGATCCGCTACGCCGCCAGCGCCGTGCGGCTCGTCCAGGACTCGCGCGGCCGCGTCAGCGGCGTGGTCGTCCGCGATCCCGAGGGGCTCAGGGAGCTCACGGCCAGGGCGGTGGTGCTCGCCTGCGGCGGCTTCGAGGCCAACCCGGAGTGGCGCGCCCGCTACCTCGGCCGCCCGTGGGACCACGCCAAGGTCCGGGGCACCCGCTACAACACCGGCGACGGGCTCCGCATGGCGCTCGACATCGGAGCCCTCCCGCACGGCCAGTGGACGGGCTGCCACTCGACGCCCATCGACGCCGGCGCCCCGCCCTACGGCGATCGCGCCCTGACGGACAAGACGAACCGCCTCTCCTACCCGTTCGGCGTCCTGGTCAACGTCCGCGGCCAGCGCTTCGTCGACGAGGGGGAGGACTTCCAGCTCTACACCTACGCGCGGCTCGGCGCGATCATCCTCACCCAGCCGGGCGGCGTCGCCTTCCAGGTCTTCGACGCCAAGGTCAGCGACCTCCTCGAACCGCGCTACAGGACGGCCACGCCCGTCGTCGCGGCCACGCTCCGCGGGCTGGTGGACCAGCTCCCCGTCGAGCGCGCAGCGTGCCTGGAGACGCTCGACGCCTACAACGCGGCGGTCGAGGCGGGTGGCTTCGATCCGACCAGGCGCGACGGCCTGAGAACCAAGGGGCTCGAGCTCCCCAAGTCGAACTGGGCTCAGCGCCTCGACGCGCCGCCGTTCAGGGCCTACCCCGTCACCGGCGGGATCACCTTCACGTTCGGCGGCGTGCGGGTCAACGCGCGCGCCCAGGTGCTGAACACGAGCTGGGTGCCGATCCCCGGGCTCTACGCGTGCGGTGAGATGGTCGGCGGGCTGTTTCACACCAACTACCCCGGCGGATCAGGGCTCGTCTCGGGCGCCGTGTTCGGACGGATCGCGGGAGCCCACGCCGCCTCCGAGTAGCGCCCACCACCGCACCCGAGCCCTGAGCCCGGCCGCACTCCTCGCTGCGCTCGCAGGGCTCACATTGACGCATGAGTGTCTTTGCGAGTAGTTTTACTCCAGCGGGCGGGCGCCTGCGCCGCCCGAGTGAGGGCCAGGAGGGAGGTCCACCGTGGAACAACAGATCTCCAGGCGGGAGGCCATAAAAGCGGCGGCCGCGCTCGTCGGCGCGGGGGTCGCCGGCCGCGTGGCCGGTGCGGTGCCCCTCGCGTCAACGCCGCGGGCGGCGGCGCAACCGGCCACCGCCGGGGCGCGAAAGGCGTTGAGGGTCGGCTTCCAGGTCCACCGCACCGGGATCGGCGCCGTCTACGGCAGATGGTACGAGCGGACAGCGACCGCGGCGGCGAACCTGATCAACGAGATGGGAGGCATCGCCGGGCGGCCCGTTCAGCTCGTGGCCGAGGACGATGGGACGGACCCCAAGCGCGGTGTCGAGGTCGTCGAGAAGCTCGCCGTCCATCACAAGGTGGACTTCATCTTCGGGACGCTCTTCTCGCACGTGGTCATCGCCTCGGCCCC
Organism: Candidatus Rokuibacteriota bacterium; assembly: GCA_016209385.1. Taxonomy (NCBI): domain Bacteria; phylum Candidatus Rokuibacteriota; species Candidatus Rokuibacteriota bacterium. The sequence continues at coordinate 6,475 of JACQWB010000216.1, read as the reverse complement.
GCGGGCCGGCGAGCTGAAGATTCCCTACTTCGCGGTCAGCGAGGGCTACCACGTGCCGTCGGGCAAGCTGAACCGCTACTGCTTCCAGCCCGGGATCACCGACGTCCGCTCCCAGGTCACCGCCGTCGCGCCCTGGATCGTCAACACGCTCGGCAAGAAGGTCACGATGATCTTCCCGGACTACGCCTTCGGCTACGACCACCGCGACTTCTTGGGCCGGGCCGTCGCGAGGCTCCGCGGCACGATCCGGGCCCTGCTCCCGATCCCGCCGGCCGAGACCTCGTTCACCAAGTACTTCGCGCGCGTTCCCGCGGACACGGAGGTGCTCTACCACGTGATGGTGGGCCCCGGCGTGCTCACGTTCGTCAAGCAGCTGGGCGAGCACTTCGGCGCCCGGAAGCCCAACCTGTTCGGGTTCATCGACTCCCTGGAAGGGGTGGACTTCGCGAGCCCGGGGCTCGAGTTCCTGGACGGGACGTACTTCTGGGAGGCCTTCCCGCGGTACGCCGGCGGCTACCCCACGCCCTACGAGCGGTTCTACCGGGAGCGGGTCGGCGTCAACGACGCCGGAGCGAGCGTCCAAGACCCGGGTGACGTCGCGACCTACTCCCACATGTTCGGGTGCTGGGAGACCCTGTTCGTGATCAAGCAGGCGGTCGAGCAGAGCGGCTACCGGGACCCGACGCCGCGCGATTACCGGGCGCTCATCGAGACGCTGGAAAGCTTCCAGTGGTTCAACGAGGGCATCCAGCACCCGCAGGGGCCGAAGAAGTTCGTCGGCCAGATCCATCAGAGCTTCGGCCAGCAGTTCATCTCGAAGGTGGAGAACCGCCGGCTCAAGGTGGTCCACCGGACCCGGATCGAGGACTCCCTCTATCAGCCTGAGGCGGACTACACGCGGCAGCCGCTCTGAGGACCGGACCGGCGCCGCGCGCACGCCCGTCCCCCGCGGTTCCCTCACCGCTGCCTCTGCCACCCATCCGTGAGCGTCGGCGGTCATCTCTTTCTCGCGCTCCTCGAAGGGACGGTCGCCGGCATGGTCCTCGCGCTCACGGCGCTCGGCCTCTCCCTGGTCTTCGGCGTGATGCGCATCGTGAATGTGGCCCACGGCGAGTTCTTCATGGTTGGGGCGGTCGTCGCCTGGTACGCGTCAACCGTGACCGGCCACTTCGTCGTCGCCCTGGTGGCAGCCCCGCTCGCCGCTGCCGGCATCGCCGTCCTGGCGGATCGGCTCGTGCTCTGCCGGGTCGAGTACCGGCCGGAGAGTACGATCGTCGCGACCATCGGGCTCCTGTACATCATTCAGCAGGCCGTCCTGACGCTCTACGGCCCGTACGCCCGCCCCGTGGTGCCGCCCTTCGACTTCCGCGTGGAGTTTCCCGAGTTCGGCTACTCGGGGTACAAGCTCGTGATCGCCGCCGGAGCCGGGCTGCTCCTGTGGGGCACGTGGCTCCTGGTCTCCAGGACCACGCTGGGCCTCTACATGCGCGCCACGCAGCAGGATCGCGACATGGCGCAGGCCTTCGGCGTCCCCGTGTCGCGGATCTACACGGTCGCCTTCGCGCTGGGCGGGGCGCTGGCCGCGGTGGCCGGGGCGTTGATCGTTCCGGTCCAGCAGGCCCATTACCTGATGGGGCTGGACGCGCTCCTGATGTCCTTCGTCGCCGTCATCCTCGGGGGACTCGGCAGCTTCAAGGGCACCGTCCTCGCCGCCTTCCTGATCGGGGTGAGCGACGGAATCGTCTCGGTCTTCTTCTCCCCTACGCTCGCCAAGATCGTGGCCACCCTCCTGGTCGCCCTGGTGCTGGCGCTCCGCAGGGGCGGCCTCTTCGGAGAGGCCGAGGCGTGAGCTCCACCACGCGGCCCGTGCTCACGCTCCACGCCGGCGCGCTCGCCCTCCTGCTCGCCCTGCAGTTCGTCCTCCCGCCGTTCCACCACACGATGCTCGCGCGCATCATGCTGCTCGCCGCGTACGCGATCGGCTACAACGTCCTCCTGGGCTACACCGGGCTCATGAGCCTGGGCCACGCCCTGTTCTTCGCCGCGGGGATGTACGGGACCGGGCTGAGCGTGTACTACTGGGGCTTCCCGCCGGCCCCGGCGCTCGCGGTCGGCATCGCGGCCAGCGTCCTCCTCGCCGCCGCCGTCGGCTGGATCGCGCTCCGCACCGCGGGCGTGTCGTTCCTGATCGTGACGATGATGTTCGCCCAGGCCTTCTACCTGGCCACGCTCTACTTCAACACGATCACCATGGGCGAGCAGGGATTCGTCCTCTCGGCGCAGCTCGCGCCCCTCAGGCTGGGAGGCCGGGACTTCGCCTTTTCCGATCCGGTCGTCAAGTACAACGCGGCGTTCGTCGTCTTCGCCCTCTGCCTGGTGCTCACCGTCTGGCTCACACGGTCCCCCATCGGCCGGATCCTCGTCGCGGTCAGGGAGAACGAGGGGCGAACCCGGCTGCTCGGGTACAACACCTTCAACTACAAGCTCCTGGCGCTGCTGATCTCCGCCGGAATTTCCGGAGCCGCGGGGGCGACCTACACGCTCGTGTTCGCCTACGTGGGCTCGTCGTTCGCCTCGATCCTCTACTCGATCTACCCCCTGCTGTGGACGCTCCTCGGTGGGGCCGGAACCACCCTGGGCCCGCTCGTCGGTACCGCTGCGATGACCTACGTGGTGGACATCGCGAGCGAGCTCACGTCGAGCTACCTGCTCGTGGTGGGCGCCGCGCTCGTCGCCCTCGTCGTCTGGTTTCCCGCCGGCGCGATGGGTCACCTCCGGTCCCGGGTCTGGCCGTGGCTTCCGTGATCGGGCTTCTCGAGACGCGGGCGCTTTCCAAAACCTTCGACGGCCTCCAAGCCGTGAGACCGGTGGACTTCCGCCTCGACGCCGGCGAGATCAGGGCGCTGATCGGGCCGAACGGGGCCGGGAAAACGACCCTCGCCGGCATGCTCAGCGGCCGGATTCGCCCGACCTCGGGAGCCGTCCTGTTCAAAGGGCGGGACATCACCGGGCTCCAGGCGTGGGATCGGGTCGGCCTCGGGATCGTCTGCACATTTCAGGTCACCAGCATCTTCAAGAACCTCACCGTGTCTGACAACGTGGCGCTGGCGGTCCAACGCCGGCTGATGCGGAGCCTCCGCGACAGGATCGCGCTCAGCCGGACCGTGCTGGCCGAGCGGGTCGAGGCGGCTCTGGCCGACGTCGGCCTGGCGCCCGCCCGCGATCACCAAGCCGGCTCCCTCGCTTACGGGCACCAGCGGCTCCTCGAGCTGGCGATGGCGCTCGCCCTCGAGCCCGAAGCGCTCATCCTGGACGAGCCCACCCAGGGCCTGGCGGCTGACGAGATCACGCTGGTCTGCCAGCACATCAGGGCGATGGCGAAGGCGGTGACCGTCCTCCTCATCGAGCACAACATGGCGGTCGTCCTCGACCTGGCGGGGAAGATCACGGTCATGGACCGGGGGAGCATCATCGCCGAGGGGACGCCGGCCGAGATCGAGGCCCATCCCGACGTCCAGCGCGCGTATCTGCGTGGGTGATGCTGACGCTCGAGCGCGTCAACTGCTACTATGGCGACGTTCACGTGTTGAAGGACGTCTCGCTCAGTGTCTCGCCCGGGCACGTCCTCTGCCTCCTGGGCAGGAACGGCGCGGGCAAGACGACGACGCTCAGAGCGATCATGGGCCTGGTCAGGCCGAGGCCGGGCAGCATCAGGCTCGACGGGCGCGAGCTGACCGGGCGACCGCCCGACGAGATTCCCCGCCTGGGCATCGCCTATGTGCCCCAGGGCCGACGCCTGTTCCCGTTCTTCACGGTCGAGGAGAACCTCAGGATGGGGCTCTTGCTGGCCGAGGACGGCAAGGAGACGCTCGGCTGGGTGCTCGATCTCTTCCCGGTGCTGAAGGAACGCCTGCGCCAGCGCGCGGGCACGCTGAGCGGCGGCGAGCAGCAACTGCTGGCGACGGCCCGAGCTTTGTGCGCGGGCCCGAGGTTTCTGCTCATGGATGAGCCGAGCGAAGGCCTCATGCCGAGTCTCGTCCGCACGCTCCTGGACACCATCCGAGCGCTGAGGGCCCGCCAGGTCGGCATCCTCCTGGTCGAGCAGCGGATCGACGTCGCCCTTGACGTGGCTGACCGCGTGGCGCTGATGGCCGACGGCCGCGTGGGGCACGAGGCCACTCCCCAGGATCTGGCGTCACGGCCCGACGTGTGGCTGAGATATCTGGGGGTCAAGCGGTGAGCCGCGAGGCGCGTCGAGGTGCTGCCACGTCAGCCGGAGTAGGACGGTCAGGAAGACCGGGGAGGCGCCGGCTCCCGGTTCGGGTCAGGACGATCGAAGAGCGCGCGCTCCCCCTCGTGAAAGAGCTGGTCCGGATCGCCCGGGGCTCGAACCCGCCCGCGGTCAAGCTGGAGGGTGCCCTCGAGATCCTCTTCGGCGCCTTCAGCGGGGGTGACGAGCCATTCCGTCAGCTCCTCCTGGAAGGCTGGCTCCGCGGACGCAAGGAGAAACCCTACCGGCTCGCGCTGGCCTGGCTCCGCGAGCAGCTCCGCCTCTGCGTCGAGGAGGTCCTGACCGCAGGCGTGTCGGCCGGAGCCTTCAGGCAGGACCTAGATCCCGCGGCCTTCTCGGCCGTCTGCGTCAACGCGGCCGAGGGCTGCCTGCTCCAGACCGAAGCCGGGGGCGGAACGGTGCCGCCCGATCAGCTCGTGCGCACCCTCCTCGCCCTCGCCGCCAGAATTTCCTAAGACGCGTCTGCCAATCCGTCCCGGCCTTCGCCTCTTTCCCGATAGATCCTGAAAACCAAAGTCTAAGGGAAGGTTTGTCCGGGCCGTCGGCACCCGATAAGCGACTTCGCCACGCGCTAGCAGAACGCCGCAAATTTTCTGCAAATTTTCCTCTTGACACACTTGATTGTTACGTGTACTCGTTCTGTTACTTGTGCACTGTTTAACCGTTTCGGACCTCGGGGAGGCTGCGATACCCCTTGATCCGGCGCGATGGCCTTTCGCCCTCGTTCACCATGAAATGGCCGGCGAGGGCGTCTGCATTTGGTTCTGCATTTGGTGCAGATTAGAGGAGGGCGAGCGATGGAGATGAAGTATTTCCTGAAAGCAACGGTGCTGTTCCTGGCCGTTTTTGTTTTTCTGGTCTCTCTCGCGCCATCGGCTGCGTATGCGCAAACTCTCCAGCTGCCAAAGGACATAGCGGTTGTCGACAACACCGGCAAATTGGTCGGCAGCAACATCAGCGCCGGCCCTGGCTCCGCCATGGCCGTGTTCCAAGTCACTCATCCGAGCTTGGCCGACCCTGTCCTGGTCACGCTACAGGTGGGGCAAGATAGGTTCTTTGGCAGTGGTCAGATTGGCTTCATGTCCGACAACTGTACTGGACAGCCATTTTTTGTCGTTGGTCCCTTTGCTCCTTTTGGCTTCATAGGAACAGGGTTTTTTGCCCAGGTATTCGGCCCAGGCCAGACGACAAACTTCACATTCGCCCCAGGCCAAGCAGTTTATATCCCGGATCCCAATCAGCCCATCCAAACCGGCGTTACTCTGGGGTCTTTTTTTACCTTCGGTCCTGGTCCGGCGCAACCGTGCACTCCTGCTTTTACCCCCGCTCCTGGTACTCCTGCTCAAACCTCTGACGTAAGGCCGGTACTTGAATTGATCACCCTGGTTGGGGGCACACCACCCGGGCCGTTCACCCCGCCGTTTAGCCTGCGGGCTGCGTTCGAGCTGCTCCTCCCCTAGTGTCGGTGGACGCTGAAGTGGGTAGAACCCTGGACCGAGGGAGGTTGCGGGGATGATCGGACAGCGCCTGAAATCACTGCCCAGGATGCTAGCGCTTCTCAGCTTCTTGGGAGTTGCTCTTGTTGGAGTACCCGAAGCGAAGTCACAACCAGCACCTTCTGGTGGCCTCTTTGGCGTCGCCATTATCGGCGGCACTCCCAAGTTGGTAAGCATTGATCCTATGACAGGGGCGGTGACCCATCCGGTGACAGCAGCGGCGAACGACGGGGTGAGTTTTCCGGGTACGCATCCCCGTGCCGCCCAGGGCATCTCAGCCTTGGATGCCGCAACCCACCGGTACTTCTCCGTCATGGAAGACTCCACCGCCAGCACGTCCACCCGTCGGTTGGTCGTGATCAATACGCAGACCGGGGACCTGGAAGTGGACCCCCCGGCGGCCCTCGCCCATCCCTTCGCCTCCCTTGAGTTCGACCGGGGAGTTGGCCCAACCGGCACCCTCTTTGGCGTCGCGATCATCGGCGGCACTCCCAAGTTGGTAAGCATTGATCCTTTAACAGGAGCGGTGACCCATCCTGTGACGGGAGCGGCGGACGACGGGGTGAGTTTTCCGGGTACGGGTCCCCGTGCCGCCCAGGGCATCTCAGCCTTGGATGGCGCAACCCACCAGCACTTCTCGGTCATGGAAGACTCCACCGCCACTGGGTCCACCCGTCGTTTGGTCGTC
>JACQWB010000215.1 GCA_016209385.1 Candidatus Rokuibacteriota bacterium | reverse complement strand
GAGGCCGAGCAGACGTTGGTGTGGCTGTTGTGCCCGTCGATCCCCCAGGCGTGGAAGACCCGCTGGAGGTAGATCAGCTCGTGGCCCGGCCGGCCCAGGTGGTACATGACCTCTCGCTGTCTCCCCTCGACCAGGGCCTTCCGGATCCGGCCGCCGATGTCGTCGAGGACCTGATCCCAGGTCACCAGCTCCCACTTGCCCTCGCCGCGCTTCCCCACGCGTCTCAGCGGGTAGAGGATCCGCTCCGGATCCTTCACCTGGTTCAGCGTGGCCGGGCCCTTGGCGCAGTTTCGGCCGCGGCTTCCGGGATGCGCGGGGTTCCCCTCGAACTTCTGGATCCTGAGGGTCTGCTTGTCCACATAGGAGAGGAGGCCGCAGGCCGCCTCGCAGTTGAAGCAGATGGTCGGGATGATCCAGTAGTTCCGCTTGACCTTTCGGGGCCAGGCGACGGGATCGTACTCCTCCCAATCGTCCCAGCGCTCAGCGGGCGGGAACGAGGCGAGGCCTCGGGACGGCGGCGGAAGCTCCTTCGCCACGGGATGAAGCGGTTCGTGAAGGACTGCCATCGAAGTTCGCCTCAACTTAACGGAATCGACTGACCCGCCCTGACCCAGAGGAGCTCGTAGAGCCAGTGCCCTGCCAGGGCAAGGAGTGAGGCGACCACAAGGCTCGGCGTGCCGCCAAGGAGCAGGAGCATGGGGAGGCCGATGCCGGCCAGCACGACTCCGCCACAGAAGGGACCGCTCAGCCCGCCCCGCGTCAGGAGATCCGCCGCGCGCGCGACATCCTGGTTCGGGTGGGAGCCGAACAACTCCGCGAACAGGACCAGGGCCTCGGCGGCAAGGGCGGCGGCAAGCACCTTCTTGAGCAGACCGATGACGGCGGCACCCGAGCCCAGGGCCAGGCCCGCCAGAATCAGGCTCGCCGCTCCGGCGAGCACAGCGCCGACGAGGAGATGCCACAGGAGGAGGGGGCTCTGCCAGAAGTCCCGCCCTTCGGCCTGGCCGAAGAGGAAGGCGCTGTAGCCGGCGGCGGCGACGGCGAGCAGGATCGCGGGCCACGCGAGGACCCTGAGGAGCCGCGCATGAACTGCCAGGCCGCCGACCAACCAGAGGCCGGTGACCGCGCCGAAGGCGATCAGGATCCAGGCCCCCCACACCAGCCACGATTGCCAGTTGGGTTTTAACAGGATAAAGTGGAAGCGATCCGGGCGCTTCAGGTCGAAGATCAGCAGCCCCGTGGTGAGGGCGAGGAAGACGAGCGCGAGAAACGGCGCGACAACGCCCGCCAGGAGCCCGCCTTCGCTCCAGCCTGCCGCGACGCCAAGGGCCGGGAGCAGCAGGGCTCCAGCCGCGACCGCCTTTGTCCAGAGGTAGGTTGCGACCTTCCATCCCCAGGGTCGCTCCACGTGGTCGACGTCATACACGGTCCGCGCCAGCGTCTGGAGGTCCTTCAGCGTCGACGTGTCCGGAGGGGCAGGCTTCGGGGCCCCTCGGTCCGTCCCGGTCTGGGCGAAGAGGTAGCTCTCGCCCCGCTCGAGCGCCTGCGGTGTGAGGGCCGCTGCGTCGGCGCCGAGGTAGAAGACCTTGGGGCGCGTCCCCTGCTCGGGCTTTCGGACCTGGACCTGCTCGGTGGCGACGAGCCTGGCGATCCGGCTCGCCGGATCGTCGAGATCACCGGCGACGATCGCCTGCACGGGGCAGACGATGACGCAGGCGGGCTCGAGCCCGACCTCGACGCGATGGGCGCAGTAGTGGCACTTCGCCGCGGTCTGGGTCGCCGGATCGATGTAGAGCGCGTCGTAGGGACAGGCCTGCATGCAGGACTTGCAGCCGATGCAGCGCGTCCCGTCGAAGTCTACGATGCCGTCGGATCGCCGGAAGAGCGCGACGGTCGGGCAGATCGTCACGCAGGGGGCGTTGTCGCAGTGGTTGCACCGGAGGACCGAGAAGTAGCGGCGGGTGTTGGGGAAGGTCCCCCGCTCGATGTACTTCACCCAGGTCCGATAGACGCCGAGCGGGACCTGGTTCTCCTCCTTGCAGGCCACGCTGCAGGCGTGGCAGCCGATGCAGCAAGTGTGATCGATGACGAAGCCGTAGCGCATGAGGCCCCTGGCGCTAGCCGCGACGGTACTCGCGGTCAGCCTGCCAGGCGCGCTTCAGGGTGTCGCCCCTGAGGCCGCAGCGGAGGGCCTCGAGCGCCAGGACGTCTTCGGGCGGAATGTTGCCGAGGTTCACGTTGGGGCCGAACTTGAGGATCAGGTACTTCTGCTGGTTGCCGAGGGGCGCCTCCCACAGGAGCCGGGACGGGTCCTTGACGCCGCGCAGGAACGCCTCGATCTCGGACTCCTTGGGGAGTCCCGAGGCGTCGTAGATGCCGACGCCCTTGCCGGCCTCCCGAGCCTCCATGATCACCATGAAGGCGCCGAGGGAGAGATCGTGCATCACCTGGTCGGCGAGCACCGACATCGGGAGCGCGTCGTTCGGGTCCTTCTTGCCGACCTCGGTCAGGACCCTGAATCCGGCCTTCACGGCCTGCTCGATCACGCTCCTCCGGGTCTTCAGGTCCATCTCGATCGTCCCGTCCGAGATCTCGATCGCGTTGAAACCGAGGGCTTGGGCCCGCTCGAGATAGCGGTCGTAGCTCCGCTGCCAGACCGCCACCTCCTGAAACGTGCCACCGGGCATCACGTCGCAGCCGGCCGACGCGATCCGTTTCACTTTCTCCTTCAGGAGATCGTACGGGACGAAGGCCGAGGTGCCGAAGGTCAGCTTGATGACGTCGATGGCGGCGGCGGCCGAGCCCAGGAGGTCGTCGATCTGGTTCAGGCCGAGCCCCTTGTCGATCACCATGGTCCAGCCCACGGTCCGGGGCTTCTGGGTCCGCTCAGCAACCGGAATCCGGATCACGCCCTCCCACGCCTTCCGCTCAGCCATCGAGAAGTCCCTCCATGCAGTTCCGCGCGCCGCACAGCGTCGTCCGCGCCATCCTGATCTCGGCGGTCGCGACGAGCCGCTCCATGGCCTCGAAGCGCTCGCGCGAGAGCCCGGGAGTGTCCAGCGACGTGAGGGGCAAGCAGTCGTAAAGGAGCACGCTCCCGCCGTGCTTCTCCGTCGCGTTGTCGAAGAGGAGCTTGACGAGCTTTTCACGCTTCTCGATCGGCGACACGATGGCGCGCTCGCGTCCCGACTCGACCTTGGGGCTCACGATCCTGAGCGGCGGGCTCGTGAGCGTGTCGGTGGAGGTCTGGACATGCCCCAGGTCGAGGGCGATCTTGTGGGCCCACGGGTCCTTGACCTCGGGGAAGCGGATGCCGAGCCGTGCGGCGACGCCGGGGAAGTCGTAGAGGAGCGTCCCGATCCTCACGTTGTCGAAGAGCGATCCCTTGAACCACTCGCACCCGCGCTCGGACACCCTGAGGTGAGTCATCTCGGTGGAGAAGATCCTCCAGCCGCGCTCGAGGCCGGCCAGGAGAAAGACCGTCTTGCCGGCGCCCGCGCCGCCGGGGATCAGCCAGAGCTCGCCCGTCTTCTCGTCCGCCATCGCCGAGGCGTGGAAGGACCAGATCCGGTGTTGCTCCTCGAGGATCCGGATCGTGTAGCGGAAGAGAAAGCCCAGGTTGCCGAAGAGCGTGTAGCGGCGGTCCGAGGCCCTGGCTTCCAGCGCACTCCAGTCGCCGACGGCGAGCGCCCGGCTTCGCCCCAGGGTGATCTCGGGTGCGGTGCCCGGCACGTCAACGACGTCGATCTGGGCGTCCAGGTCCTCCGCCCAGGGGATCTCCTCCACCTTGTGGTAGTCGGTCAGGAGCGACTGCATCACGCGGTCCGAGAAGTACTCCGACCGGGTCACCAGCTCCTTGTTGTTCGAGACCAGGCCCATCCGGGCCTCGCAGATCTTGATCCCCCGCCTGAACACGTCCATGGCTACACAGTAACCCGCCGCAGAGAGATGCGCCGGGGATGCCCTCCGGAGCGAATCCGAGGAGCCGTAGCGGGCCGCGAAGCGCAGGACGCCGGAGCGCTCCGAGCGGGCCAACGCAGTTGGGCCGCGAGGACTACCCCCCGCCTCGGGGGGATGGGGGGGCCAGCGGAGGCGTCCGAGCGAGCGCAGCCCATCGAGGCGACGAGGTCTGAGCGGAGGAGGGCGCCCCGGCGCATGTCTACTTGATGCCGAGCTTCGCGTAGATGTCGGCGAGGCGCCGCTGCGCCTCCCCGAGAACCTCGGCGTAGAGGTTTCCGCCGTGGGCGTCCATGGCGACCGTGAGCGGCCCGAGCCCCCGCACCCGGAACTTCCAGAGGCACTCGGGCATCAGGTCCTCCCACCAGACGGCCTCGATGGCCTCGATCTGGGTCGTCTCCAGGGCGGCCGCCCCGCCGGTGATCGCCAGATACGCGCCCCCAAGACGCTCGAAGTGCTTCAGGCTCTCGCCGGAGAGCCCGCCCTTGCCGATGATGGCGCGGATGCCGTAGCGCTCGAGGAGGGGGCCGGTGAAGCGGTCCATCCTCATGCTCGTCGTCGTGCCCACCGAGAGCGGCTCGTACCGCTCCCCGATCTTCTTCACGTTCGGGGCGGTGTGGAGACAGACCGCGCCGCGGAGGTCGACGGGTGGCGCCTGGCCGTGGTCGAAGATGCGGATCAGCGTGGCGTCACGGACGCCGAAGACGATCCCGTCGAGGGTGAGGCAGTCGCCGGTGCGCAGGCTCCGCACCTGGGGCTCGCTGAGCGGCGTGGTCAAGCTGTGCTCGGCCATGCTCACCAGCCATGCTCGACGCGGCCGTCGGGGTAGATGCAAGCCATGGCGCGCTCGCCGCGCCAGCACTGGAGCGTCACCGCGACAGGGTTCTGCGTGATGTGGGTGTGCGCGTACTCGATCTGGACAGCGAGTGCGGTGGTATCTCCACCCAGGCCCATGGGGCCGATGCCGGTCGAGTTGATGGCCTCCAGAAGCTCGGCCTCCAGCGCCGCAATGGCCGGGTCCGGGTGAGCCGAGCCGATCGGCCGCCAGATCGCCTCCTTGGCGAGCTTCATCGCCAGGTCCGACGTCCCCCCGAGCCCGATGCCGACGAGCGTCGGCGGGCACGGCTTCCCTCCGGCCTCCAGGACACACTGGAGCACGAATTTCTTGATCCCCGCGAGCCCATCCGCCGGCGAGAGCATCTTGAGGAAGGACATGTTCTCGGAGCCCGAGCCCTTCGGCATCATCTTCAGCTCCAGGTATCCAGAGTCCTCCAGGAACTCCACCTCGATGGCGGGGATCCGCTCCCCGGTATTGGTCTGAGGGTTCGAACGATCAATCGGGTGGCAAACGGACGAGCGGAGCGGGTGCTCGAGCGTGGCCTGCTTCACGCCCTCAACGATGGCAGCCATGAGCGCCGGGCCGTCGTACTCCAGGCCACGCCCGATCCGAAGCTTGTAGACCGGAGTGCCGGTGTCCTGGCAGACCAGGAGCCCACGGCTCTCCGCGACCTCCAGGTTCTTGAGCATGACGCCGAGGATCTCGCGTGCTCGCGGATGGCTCTCACGCTCAAGCGCGCGCGCCAGGGCCGCCTTGACATCGGGCGGGAGGACCTTCAGCGCCCGGATGTAGAGCCCCTTGGCAGTCTCCACCACCAACTTCGGATCGATGGCTGGCATGCCTTGATTCTACTGGTTTACCTGTCAGAAGACCACGCGCCTGGGCTCGAATGGGGCGGGGCTCTGGGCGCGACAGGCGGGACAGGTCATGCAAGACCCCCCGGGGTTCAGTGCTTCTCGGCCTTCTCCTTCTCCGCCTTGGCCGCGGCGATGACCTTCTCGGCGAGGAAGGCGGGGACCTCCTCGTAGTGGGAGAACTCCATGGAGTAGGCGCCGCGACCGCCGGTCATGGAGCGGAGGGCGGGCTCGAAGTTGAGCATCTCGGCCATCGGGGCCTGCGCCTTGACCGCGGAGGTTTCCCCGGCGGGGTCCATCCCCACGATGCGGCCGCGCCGGCCGTTCAGATCGCCGATCACGTCGCCGGCCTGATCGGTCGGAACGGTGACCTCGACGTTCATGATCGGCTCCAGGATGATCGGGGTGGCTTCCTGGATGCCCTTCTGGAGCGCGAGCGAGCCGGCGATCTGGAAGGCCATGTCGGAGGAGTCCACCTCGTGGTAGGTGCCGTCGTAGAGGGTGACCTGCACGTCCACGACCGGGTAGCCCGAGATCACGCCCCGCTTCATCGCGTCGCGCACGCCCTTCTCGACGGCGGGGATGTAGTTCCGCGGCACCGCCCCGCCGAAGATGTCGTCCACGAACTCGAAGCCCGCACCCCGCTGAAGCGGCTCGAGCTTGAGCCACACGTCGCCGTACTGGCCGCGGCCCCCGGTCTGCTTCTTGTACTTCCCCTGCACCTCCGCGCGCCCCTTGATCGTCTCCTTGTACGGGATCCGGGGCGGGAGCAGGTTCACGTCCACGTTGAACTTGCGCTTCATCCGCTCCACGATCACCTCCACGTGGAGCTGCCCCACGCCCGAGACCAGGAGCTGCTTGGTCTCCGCGTCGTAGTGGGAGCGGACGGTGGGGTCCTCCTCGGCAATGCGCGCCAGCGCGTTCGAGATCTTATCCTCGTCGCCCCGGGTCTTAGGCTGGATCGCGTAGGAGATCGCGGGCTCCGGGAAGGCGATCCGCTGGAGCAGGAACGGGTTGGCTTCCTCGGTGAGCGTGTCGCCGGTCAGGGTCTCCTTCAGCTTGGCGACGACGCCGATCTCTCCCGGGCCGAGCGCCTCCACGCCCTTCTGGGCTTTCCCTTGCATCCAGGCCACCTGGCCGAGCCGCTCCCGGACTTCCTTGGAGGCGTTGAAGAGCTGGGAGTCGGACTTCAGGGTCCCCGAGTAGACGCGGAAGAGCGAGAGCTTGCCGACATGGGGATCGCTCAAGGTCTTGAAGACCAGCGCCGAGACCGGCGTCTTGGGATCGGACCGGCGGGTTCCGGCCTGCTTGGTCTTGAGCTCGTTGCCTTCGACCTCACCCCGGTCCGCCGGCGACGGGACCGATTCGACGATCAGGTCCAGGAGCGGGTGGATGCCGATGTTCTTGGTGGCGGCGGCCGCCAGCACCGGGATGACTTTACCCTCCGCGATCCCCCTGCGAAGCGCCTTGAGCATCTCGGCCTCGGCGAGCGCCCCCTCCTCCAGGTACTTGGCCAGCAGCTCGTCGTCGCTCTCCGCCACGGCCTCGACGAGCTTCTCCCGGTAGTCCTTGACCTGGGCCGCGAGGTCAGCGGGGATCTCGGCGTCCCGGGGCCTCAGGTCCGCGTAGAGGACCGCCTTCTGCTTCACCAGGTCCACGACTCCCTGGAAGCCACCCTCGGCGCCGACCGGGAGCTGGAGCGGCGTGAGGCGGCCCTTGAGGCGTTTCCCGAGGGACTCGAGCGTCCGCCAGAAGTCGGCGCGCTCCCGGTCCAGGCGGTTCACCACCACGAGACGCGGGAGGTTGTACTCGCTGGCGAACTTCCAGACCTTCTCGGTCTGCACCTGGACGCCGGCCACCGCGTCCACCACCACGATGGCGGCTTCCACCACCCGGAGCCCGGCCCGCGCGTCCGAGATGAAGTCGCCGTACCCGGGCATGTCCACCAGGTTCAGCCGGTGACCCTGCCAATCGCAGTACGCGACGGCGGTGTTGAGGGAGATCTTCCGCTTGACCTCGTCGGGGTCGAAGTCGGTGGTCGTCGTGCCGTCGTCCACCCGGCCCAGACGGTTCACGGATCCGGTTGAGAACAGGATCGCCTCGACCAGCGATGTCTTGCCGACCCCGCCGTGGCCGACGAAGCCGACGTTCCGGATCCTGGCGGTCTCAAGCGCCATGGTCACCCCCTCAGCGCGACGGCAGAAATGCTACCACAATGCTTTCCGGCTCGCCAGGATGTGCAGGCATCGCGCGGCACCCCACATCGAGGCCTCCAGGTCCGCCAAGATTATGACGTCATAAACGCCCTTTTGGTCCACCGGAATCTTCAAGGCTTGAGCGATTCCGCACGTGCAGGCTTTGGCTGTCGGCGGAGACTGCCTAGGTTGTCGGCGCGGTTTTCGTGCTTGTAGTGGTTGTCAATCCAGGTCGGGATCTGGCGCGCCATCAGGAAGACCAATACGGCCAATTGAAGCACCAGCACCAGCGGGAGGGTGATCGCCGGGTAATCTAGAAACCACGTTCGCAACCGGTCGGAATGACGAAAGCCAAAGTCGAGGGCCACACTGGTCAAGAAGGCCAGCAAATACCCAGCCGCGAAGAACGTGATGAAGACATAGCGACCCATCGACCGTTCTAGCCACGCGACTGCGCGGTCAACGCGTCGTCTTAGCTGCCCCGCCGGCGTCAAGTTCCGGGCGAACAGCAAGACCTGCTCATTCCGGCGCACCGTTAAACGGTCGATGCGAACCCGCTTGTACCTGTACCCAGCAGCGGCCGCTAGCTCCGCCACATCCTCCCGCAGCCGAGTATCCACACCCCAACCGACAATCTCGCCCACATCAACCGTCGCCTCCTTTCTCACTTCATCGACGACCGCTGCTGCTCCATAGACGGCGTTCAGATTGCGCCGGTTGGGTTCCACCGCATCTCTCAATGCCAGCCAGTACGCCCGCCTCCCCGGGCGCGCAACTTCATACACGCGCGCATAGTGGAACTCATTCAAATCGCGCGGCTCTCGCACCCGCTCGCCTCCTTCCACAATGTGAAACAGGTAATCGGTAACCAGCAACGCATCCATCAACGGCTGATCGTGAACCCGTTCCGGAATGTCCTGCGGTGTGTGAAGTTTGCCGCCAAACACTAGTGGGGAGGCTTTACCCGGCTGCATAGCCACCAGCGCCGAAGCCGGGATCTGCCGCGCCGCCCGATAATGCCCGCCGGTAAGCCGCGCCCACTCCCGACGCAGCCCTTGCGTTGCGCGTGCCCATAGGCCGTTGTTCACCTCCAAGAACGACAGATGGTCGGTGGTTCCCCCCGCGAGATAGTTGTTGTACTTGATTCCGTGCAGGTGTGCGCCTTCCTCCAGCACGTCCGTGAACGCATCGTAGTCGCCAAAGGGAACCAATGCGCGGATAAAGTCGGCTCCCAGCGTGCTGCGGGGAATGAACAGTCGCCCTTCGCCCACGGAGTCGATGGAAACCACCGCGCGAATGCGTTCCAGTTCCTCCGATGAGAGCGCTCGCACATACTCGCGCGAGCCCGCCACCCCGAACCGGTAGCTGGCCAGCGGACACAGGGCCAGCGCGAGTCCCAGTAGCCAAAAACTTTGCTGCTGCAGCGCCTGGACGCCGACGTTCAGTCCCAGCGCCACCAAGAGCTGTGAAAGCAAGCCTATCAACCCACATTCCTCCGAGCCCGCCAGGAAGTAGACGTGGGTGAGTCCTGGACGTTGCGAGTCCCGCAGGTCGGCCAGCAGGTATTGCTTGAGGATTTCTTCCCCGGTGGTGTTGTCATCGGCTCCGGGTCCGCGCCAGGTATCATAATGAGCCACGAGGAGAAAAATATCTGGGCTCTCTCCCGGCACGGTGAAAATGAAGTTCCACCGCGTGGTGCGAACAGCCCAGCGCGAGAGTTTTTCACGCTCGATCACCACACAAGGCGCATCTCGCCGTGTTCGCGCCTGCTGCCAGTCATCCGCGAGCGTTTCCGCCGTGGAGCGGCCCGAGCCTTTCGACCGCGGTTCTCGTCGAACTTCGTAGGTTCGCCCTGAGAACTCGTGTCGCAACCGGACAATGAATTCTTCCACGAGACGCTCATTGGCCCGGTTGTAGCTCTCACCGGGCGAGCGGTTCGAGCACGCGCGCCGTATGTTCTCCTGAATTTCTGCCACACGTAACTCTACTCGCGCCCAACGCGCGTGGATGGCTGCGAGGGCGTTTGGCACTTCGCTGGACCTGCGATTTTCTTCGCTTCTCACCTGACACTCTCCGCACTTTGAGGCCACTGCCCGGGGCCGCCCCGCAGCGAATACGCGGCGGCCGCTCAGATCGTGCCCCTCCCGGCGTCAGGAGCCTGACCCGATGCTAGAGCGCGGATGAAGCCTCGGTCATGGGTGCCGCTGGGTCGGGCTCGCGGAACGAGGCCGTCGGGAGCGGGCGGACGCGGGTATCGGCGGAAAGCGGGGAAGAAACCGGACCGACCTTCGGGGCGGGAGAGCCTGACCCCTCCCCGATCAACCGGGTTCGAGGGCGGCCACCGTGGAGGGCAGCACGTGACCGGCCTGCCGGGCGATTTCCTCCAACTCGCGCGGGAGCCCGAACCGGACATTCTCGTCCACCACGTGGACCTCCCGGACCTCCGCGGCTCCGGTCCGACGAAGCGCTTGCACCGCCTCGTGGACCAGGAACTCGGGGGTGGAGGCCCCCGCGGTGATCCCCACGCGCGCAGCGCCCTCGAGCCACTCGGCCTTGATCTCGCGGATGTCGTTGATCAGGTACGCCCGCGTCCCCACCGCCTCTGACACCTCCCGCAGGCGGTTCGCGTTCGAGCTGTTGGCGGCGCCGATGACCAGCACCACGTCCACCTCGCCCGCCACGGTCTTGATCGACGCCTGCCGGTTCTGGGTCGCGTAGCAGATGTCGTCCTTCGAGGGCCCCACGATCCGCGGGAAGCGCCGGCGCAGCGCCTCGATCACATCGCGGGTGTCGTCCACGGAGAGCGTCGTCTGCGTGATGTAGGCGACCTTCTCGGGGTCGGAGACCTCGAGCTTCTGGACCTCTTCGGGGGACGAAACCACCACGATCCGCTCGGGCGCCTCGCCGGTGGTCCCGATCACCTCGTCGTGGTCCTCGTGCCCGACCAGGATGATCGTGTACCCCTCGCGGGCGTAGCGGACCGCCTCCAGGTGCACCTTGGTCACCAGCGGGCAGGTGGCGTCGATGACCCTGAGGCCGCGACGCCGCGCCTCCTCGCGGACGGCTGGCGAGACGCCGTGAGCGCTGAAGATCACGGTGGCGCCGTCGGGAACCTCGTCCAGTTCGTCGACGAAGATGGCCCCCTTGGCCCGCAGCGCCTCCACCACGTGACGGTTGTGGACGATCTCCCTCCGCACGTAGACCGGAGGCGAGCAGACCTGGAGCGCCAGCTCGACGATGTCGATGGCCCGATCGACCCCCGCGCAGAAGCCACGGGGTCCCGCGAGAACGATCTCCCTGAGCCCGGTGGTCACGGCCATGTCACGGCCGCCAGTATAGCCGACGCTCCCGGCGCGTTCAACACCGGTTTCCCGCGAGCTGGCCGAAGCTCCGTGACCTCAGCGGAAGAAGACCGACACGCCCAGAACGCCGAGGTCGGAGTTGAAGCCCCGGTTGGGGCTTTCGGCGTTACCGTTGGAGACGTGCTGGAGCCGGTAGCCCGCCGTCAGCGCGACCCGCTCGTCGACGAAATACGCGAGCCCGAGGCCGGCCTCGAGGAAGAACGCGTGGTTTGACCTAGCCTCGGCGACGTTGAGGCTCGTGCCCCCGACCCCCGCCAGCAGCTCCAGGTACGGGAAGATCGGCGACACGCCGAGAAAGTGATAGCGAAAGGCCAGCTTGAGGCCCTCGGCCGTGGCCTCCTGGGACGGGTAGTAGTGGAAGAACCCCTCGACCCCGGTCTCGAGCGATCCGCGCCAGAGCCCCTGGCCCAGCGGGTCCAGCGGGAGCAGGGAGAGCCGGACGCCTCCGCTCGCCTGCGGGATCAGCGTGATCCGCTCGTGCCCCTCGATGTTGTTGCTGATCCCGCCGTCGACCTGGGGCGTGAGCACGATGGTCCCCCGCTTGAACTCGTCCGCTGGATCGTAGCCCGGCGCGGCGCCTGCCACTCCGAAGACCAGCGCCGCCGCGACCAGGACGGTCGCAGACCTCATCGGTCCTCCCCCTCGGTATTCGGCCGGATCAACACCTTCAACGCCTCGCCCCGCGCCATCAGCTCGAGGGCCTCGGGCACCTGAGCCAGCGCCATCCGGTGGGTGATGAGAACGTCGGGCACCACCTCCTGGGACTCCAGGCACCGGACTGCGGCCCGGATCAGGCCGGGGGTGTGGTGGAACGCCCCGACCAGCGTCAGCTCGTCATAGTGCGCTCGTCGCGTGTCGAGCCGCACCAGTGTGCCCGGCGCGCAGCCGCCGAAGAATACCACGGTGCCGCCCCTGGCCACGCTCTGAATCGCCTGCTCCCACACCTCGGGCCGCCCCGTCGCGTCCACCGCCACATCGACTCCGCGGCCGCCGGTGAGTGCCCGAAGCTGAGCGACCGGGTCTCCGGCCGTCGCGTCGAGACACTCGGCCAGACCGAGCGCCCGGACGCGCTCGAGACGCAAGCCAGTCTTCCCCACGAGGAGGACCCGCGCCTTCCGGGCGCCCGCGACCATGGCGAGGAGACAGCCGAGCGGGCCGTGGCCGAAGACCGCCACCGTCTGCCCCCGCTCGACGCGCCCGCGCTCGATCCCGTGGAGGGCGCAGGCCAGGGGCTCGGCAAACGCGGCGCGCCCCGCCGGCACGGCCCCGCCGAGCACCACCAGGTTCTTGGCCGTGAGCCGCGGCGGGAGCGCGATGTACTCCCCGTAGGCCCCGTTGACGAAGAGGAGATCCTGGCAGAGGTTCGGGCGCTCCGCGCGACAGAGCGGGCACTCCCCGCACGGCGCCGAGTTGGCCGCCACGACCCGGTCTCCTTCGCGCACGGCGGTCACGCCGCGGCCGACCGCCGTGACGGTGCCGGCGAGCTCGTGGCCGAACACGGTCGGGACGCGCGGGATCATCACGGGATGCCCGCGGCGGAAGGTCTTGACGTCGGTCCCGCAGGTGAGCGCGGCCTCGATCTTGACCAGCGCCTCACCCTCGCCGGGCGTGGGCACGGGCAGCTCCTCGTAGCGGAGCTCGCCGGGGCCGTGGAAGACGACGGCCTTCACGCGGCCTTCCCCAGCCGCGCGCGCGCCCAGCACGAGAGCGCGATGACCAGTTTGCGCGAGACCGGCACCGCAACCCGCTCGCCGAAGACCTGGAACCGGCGCCTCTCGATGGCCTGGAGGAGCGCGAAGTAGATCCGTCCCATGATCTCGGCGGCCACCAGGCGCCGGGCGTCTCGGGCCGGGAGGGCGGCCCACGCGCGCGCGTAGAACTCGCGCGCCCGTCGGGCCTCGAACCCCATCAGCTCCACGAAGGCCGGGGTGTAGCGGCCCCGCCTCAGGTCTTCGGAGCTCACGCCGAACCGACGGAGGTCCTCCCGCGGGAGATAGATCCGCCCCCGCTCGGCGTCGGCGTGAACGTCGCGCAGGATGTTCGTGAGCTGCAGCGCCACGCCAAGGTTGACGGCGTACTCGTGGCACCGGGGGTCGCTGTAGCCGAAGATCTCGATGCAGCAGAGGCCGACCGCCCCCGCCACCCGGTAGCAGTACGGGTAGAGCTCCCCGAACGTCTCGTAGCGGAAATGGTCGAGGTCCATCTCGACGCCGTCCACAATGGCTTCCAGGGCGGTCCGCGGAATCGGAAAGCGCCTAGCCACCTGACCGAGGCGCTGCGCGACGGGATGCTCTGCCTTGCCCTCGAAGCAGCGCGCGAGCTCCTGGCGCCATCGGGCCAGTTCCCGGCGCTGCACCTCCGGGATGCCGCCGAGGTCCACCACGTCGTCGACGATCCGACAGAACGCGTAGACGGCGTAGAGAGCCTCGCGCTGCGGGCGCGGGAGGAACAGGAACGCATAGTAGAAGTTCGAGCGGCTCTTCTTGGTCAGCGAGGAGCAAAGCTCGGCCGTGTTCATGTCCGGCCCCTCCCCGCGGCCGGGGGACGCGGGGCATACCCGTGAGCGACGAACCACTCTACCGCGTCGCCGAGGGCCTGCTCCACGGGAGTCCGGGGAAGCCCCAGCTCCCGCACCGCTTTGTCCGCGCTGAAGTACATGTGCTTCTTCGCCATCTTCACGGCGGTCAACGAGGCGCGCGGCGGCACGCCCGTCACGCGGGCGACGCCTTCCATGACCAGCGCGCCGAACCAGGCCACGGGGTACGGCACGCGGAAGCGAGGCGCGGGAATGCCTGTGATCCGACTCAGCCGCTGGAAGATCTCCGCCAGCGAACAGTTCTCGCGGCCCAGGATGTACTTCTCCCCGACCCGCCCCTTTTCGGCGGCCAGGATGTGCCCCCTGGCCACGTCCCGGACGTGGACGAGGTTCAGCCCCGTGTCGAGCGTCGCGAACATCCGGCCCCCCAGGAAGTCCACGATCATCTGGCCTGTCGGCGTCGGCTTCACGTCCCAGGGGCCGATGGGGGCCGACGGGTTGACGATGACCACCGCGAGCCCCCTGGCGACGAACTCGTCGGCGACCCGTTCGGCGAGGAACTTGGAACGCTTGTAGGGGCCGACCATCTCGTCGAGCGTGACCGGCGTGCTCTCAGTGCCTGGCCGACCGTCTTCCGGGATCCCGAGCACCCCGACCGTCGAGGTATACACCACTCGCTCCACGTCGGCCCGGAGCGCGGCCTCGAGGACGTTGCGCGTCCCCTCGACGTTGGTCCGGTAGAGGGCCTCCGGATCCCGGGCCCAGAGACGATAGTCCGCGGCCACGTGGAACACCACCCGACAGCCCTGGACCGCGCGACGCAGCGAGTCGGGCTCGAGCAGGTCCCCGGGGATCACTTCAACCGGGCAGCCCGCCAACGCCCGCCTGTCGCTCCGGGGACGGGCGAGAACGCGCACCGAGTAGCCCTCGGCAAGAAGCTCGCGGACCAGGTTCGCGCCTACAAAGCCCGTGCCGCCGGTCACGAGAACGTCCATCGCCGGCCCTCCAGCGCTAGTGACCCCCCGCGCCGGGGCGAGAACCGAGCCGGGTACCCATCGAAGACGGGTACAGGAAGCAGGGCGGGTACCCACCGACGGTGGGGGCGGGTACCCACCGACGGTGGGCCGGGAGACGTACTCCGGGTACGTTGAGGATGGGTGACGACTGAGGACGCAGAGATGCGACGGTTATCGCCACGGCGCTACCCGACGAGGGCGGCGATCAGCCTCGCGACCGCCTTCAGCGCCATCCGGGTGCCGCGATGGAGGACCAGCGCGTGGGGAACCGCTCGCGGGTAGGTCAGGGCGACGACCAGCGCACGACCGTGGCGCAGGCTCCCTGCCCGCGTCACGAGACCGACGAGCTCGCCGGGGAGGAGCTGAAGCGCGGTGTCCGAAACGGCGCGAACGACCACCGAGGCCGACCCGTGGCGAGACGCCCAGGCCAGGATGGCGGCAGACTCCATGTCGACGGCCGAGGCGCCAGTCGCGCGCCAGCGCTCGGCCTTCGCCTCCGGCGTCGCGATCACCTCGGAACTGGACAGGAGCAGCCCGGTCCACGCGCCGGCCGCGAGCCTCACCGCCGCGGCGTGGAGGCCGGGTGTAACATTCAGGCGCTCGCCGGCAGGGCCGAGGACGCTCTCGGGGAGCACGAGGTCGCCGACTGCCAGCCCCGGCGCCAGGGCCCCGCAGCTCCCCGCGGCGATGAGCACCGGCGATGCGAGATCACGGGTGAGCGCCGGCCAGCGGTCGGGAAGAAGCGCGGCTCGAAGCCCGACCGGGACCACCCGCAGCCTGACGCGGTTCCGCGAGCCCTCGTAGACAGGAAAAGGGAGGAGGTCCGCAGAACGCGGCAGCTCGAGCTCGCGCGCCAGGCGCCGAGCTTCCAGTTCGACACCGGTGAGGACGAGGGCCCCAGTCACTCAGGCTCCTTGCCGTGGCGGCCGTCGGCCGCGCCCTTCCCCTTGGCCTCGAGCCAGGCCGTCCACGAGTTGTCGGCGGCCATGTCCCTGCCGGTGAACTTGACGTTCCGGATCTCGGAATAGCGGATCGTGAAGGGCCCGTTGCCGGCGAGGTCGAACATCTGGATGAAGGGCTCCGGCACGTCACGGTCGCGATTGAAGATGTAGCCTTCCACCTCGGTCCCGTCCACCCTGACGATCGTGGTGTTGCCGCGGTAATCGAAGGCGAGGTCGATCACCTCGGCGAGAGTCAGGGAGTCGCCCGGCTCCGGCACCCAACCCTGGAGCGACATCGGTTACAGCTTGCCGGTGAGCGTGGCCAGCACCGTGTCCCTGAAGCCCTTCCAGCTCCCGAACGTCTCGTTCACGGCGGTGGGCTCGAAGCCGCAGTGGACCATGCAGTCCTGGCACTTCGCGTTACCGCTCCGGCGGCCGTAGTCCTGCCAGCGCGTGTTCTCCATCAACTCCCGGAAGCTCTCGGCATAGCCGTCCTGGAGGAGGTAGCAGGGGCGTTGCCAGCCGAAGATGTTGAAGGTGGGGTTCCCCCAGGGCGTGCACTCGTAGTCGCGCTTGCCCATGAGGAACTGCAGGAACAGCGGCGACTGGTTGAACTTCCAGCGCTTCTTCGGACCGGAGAGGATCGCGGAGAAAAGGTGCTGGGTCTTGCTGCGCCGGAGGAAGTGCTCCTGGTCCGGCGCCTTGGAGTAGCTGTACCCGGGGGAGATCATCATGCCTTCCACGCCGAGGTTCACCATCTCGTCGAAAAACTCCCTCACCCGCAGCGGGGAGGCCCCATCGAAGAGGGTCGTGTTCGTGGTGACCCGGAACCCGCGCCGCACGGCATCCCAGATGGCCTCCACGGCCTTGTCGTACACACCATCGCGGCACACGGCCGCATCGTGCTCCTCGCGGAGACCGTCCATGTGGATGCTGAAGCTGAGATACCTAGAGGGCTTGAACACACCCTGTTCGAGCTTCTCCTTGAGCAGGAGCCCGTTCGTACAGAGGTAGACGTACTTCTTCCGGGCAACCAGGGCGTCGACCAGCCTCCCGATCTCCGGGTACAGCAGCGGTTCCCCGCCGGGAATGCTCACCACCGGCGCCCCGCATTCATCGACGGCCCTGAGGCACTCTTCGACCGAGAGGTGCTTCCGCAGGATCTGGGGCGGGTACTGGATCTTCCCGCAGCCCGCGCACGCCAGGTTGCAGCGGAAGAGCGGCTCGAGCATCAGCACGAGCGGGTAGCGCGTCCTCCCCCGGACCTTCTGCTTGATCACGTAGGAGGCCACGGCCCACATCTGCAAGAGTGGCACGCTCACGATAATCCTCGGAGGGGGGCTTCGCCCCCCTTCCGAAGCCTCCCCCCTAGGGTTGCGCGGGCGAAGCCCGCGCTCGAAACGCCCGAGACGTTGCCCTCTGCGACAAAGGTCCGCCAGAGCCAGAGCAGCATTCCCCCGGCCGCGTGGAGCAACACCCCTGCGCTCAGCAACAGTAGCTCGCCGATCCACCAGGTGACAGCTAAGTTGAAGACCAGAACGGCATAGTAGAGCGCGATCCCGCCGAGGAGGTCGCGCCGTCGCGGTGGAGCCTCGCTTCCGCAGACCCAGGAATACGCCCCGACGATGACCCACCCCACGACGGCCCATCCAAGGAAGTTCGACAGCGGAACGCCGAAGTACGCCCCCCCCTCGGGGTAGTAGAAGATCGCTCCCAGGAACCAGCGATCCCCGCGGACCGCGAGCGGATCGATGACCACATCGAGCAGCATCATCAGCAGGCCGGAGAGAAACACGACCCCGACGCCCCGGGCCCGGTCGAGGACGAGCCGGGCCAGGGCGAAGGAGGCGTAGGCCAGGAAGCCGAACGACAGGGAGTCCATGAACGGCACGTTGGCCAGGTACAGCTCCTGCCCCCGGCTCGCGCCTGTATAGTGGTAGAGCCCGAACGGGACCCCCGTCCGCGTGGAGGCGAACTCAGCGGCAAAGGCCACCGCCCACGCCCACCCGGTGAAGGCAAGGGTGCGCCGGCCGCCAAGCTCCCGGCCCGCCACGAACAGATGAGCAGCCAGGAACGCAAAGACGTAGGGTCTGAGGAGCACGGTCGCGAGCAGGAGATAGGGAAGATCAGTCATCAGGTGCCCCAGCGAACCCGACAGGACATTACCGAAACCCCGCTGATTTTTCAAGCTAATTGTTCACATTTCCATTTCCGATCCGCTGTGATAGGATCGAGCGTCGTGCTCACCTTGACACTGTCCCGTTCAACCGTTGACGCGGCCATCGAGCGGGCCCGGGCCTTTCTCCTCGGCACCCAGGCGGGCGACGGCCACTGGGTCGGCGAGCTCGAGACCGACACCACCATCACCACCGAGTACCTCCTCCTCCGCCACCTGCTGGACCAGGTGGATCGGGAGCGAGAGGCCAAGGCCGTCGCGTACTTGCGTTCCCGCCAGCTCCCCGACGGCGGTTGGAACCTCTTCGAAGGCGGCCAGGCCAATCTGTCAGCGACCATTAAAGCGTATTTCGCTCTGAAGCTGGCTCGCGTTCCTGTCGACGATCCGGCGATGGTCTCGGCGCGTCGGTTGATCAGGGAGCTGGGCGGTCCGGTCAGGGCCAAGGTCTTCACCAAGATCACGCTGGCGCTGTTCGGCGAATATCCGTGGTCGGGGGTGCCGGCCATGCCGGTGGAGATCATGCTGGTGCCGCAGGAGATCAAGCTGCTGCCGCGGTGGTGGTCCTTCAACCTCTACGAGGTCTCCTACTGGTCCCGGACGGTGATCGTTCCGCTCCTCATCCTGATGGACAAGCGGCCGGTGAAGCGGCTCCCGCCCGACCTGAGGCTCGACGAGCTCTGGCCCGTCCCGAGGGAGCGGGCGCGGCTCCGGTTCCCCCGGGTGCCCCGCCCGTTCTCGCTCAAGACGTGGTTCTGGAAGAACTTCTTCATCACCGCGGACGACGCGCTCAAGGCCTGGGAGCGGTGGAGTCCGCGGCCGCGGCGGGCCCAGGCCATCGAGGCGGCCCGCCAGTGGTTGGAGCCGCGGCTCGCCGTCCCCGGCGGGCTTGGCGGCATTTACCCTGCCATGGCCAACGCGGTCCTCGCCCTGCGCTGCCTTGGGTATCCGAACGACCACCCGCTGATCCAAAACCAGCTCAAGGAAATCGAGGCGCTCGCCGTCGAGACGGCGGAGGCGATTCACTACACGCCTTGCCCCTCACCGGTCTGGGATACCGCGCTCGCCGTCAACGCGCTGATCGAGTCCGGCCTGCCCGCGGATCACCCGGCGCTCCTCCAGGCCGGGGAGTGGCTCCTCGGTAAGCAGGTGCTGGTGCCCGGCGACTGGCGGGTGAAGCGTCCGCACGTCATGCCCGGAGGTTGGCCGTTTCAGTACGGCAACGACTTCTATCCGGATCTTGACGACACGGGGATGGCCATGGTGGCGCTCCAGAAGATCCGGGGCCTCGACCCGGACAAACAGCGCTTTGCCCTCAAGCGAGGGCTCCACTGGGTGCTCGGGATGCAGGGCACCGACGGCGGGTGGGGGTCCTTCGATGCTGACAACAACCGGCTCATCCTCAACCACATCCCCTTCGCCGACCACGGGGCGCTCCTCGACCCCTCCACCGAAGACCTCACCGGGCGCGGGCTCGAAGCCCTGGGCACGCTCGGCTATGGTCCCGACTTCCCCGGGGCGGCGAGAGCGATCCGCTTCCTCCGGCGCACCCAGCACCCGAGCGGCCCGTGGTACGGGCGCTGGGGCGTGAACTACATCTACGGCACCTGGTCGGTGCTCCGGGGACTGCGGGCGATCGGGGAAGACCTCTCGCAGGGGTACGTCCAGAAGGCGCTCGATTGGATCGAGAGCAGGCAGAACCCGGACGGCGGCTGGGGCGAGACCTGCGAGAGCTACGCGGACCGCTCCCTGGCCGGGGTGGGACCGTCGACGCCGAGCCACACAGCCTGGGCGCTGCTGAGCCTGTTTGCCGGCGGTCGCACCGCGGGCGCGCGCGTCGAGCGGGGCATGCGGTACCTGCTCGAGAGCCAGCGGGACGACGGCTCGTGGGAGGATCGCTACTGGAACGGCACTGGCTTCCCCCGAGTCTTGTACCTCAAGTACCACTATTACGCGAAGTACTTCCCCTTGTGGGCATTGGGGGTCTATCGCCAAAGCAACCGATGAGCGCCTACGCCGCCCTCCTGACTTCCGTCCAGTCCGTCGGCCAGGTCTCGCTGGAGGGAGTGCAGTCGCTGGGCCGCTTCGGGCTCTTCCTCGCTCAAGCGATCACGTGGACCTTCATCCCTCCCTTCAAGGGCTACCAGGTGCTGCAACGGATCCACTTCATCGGGTTCCGCTCGCTCTCGGTCATCATCCTCACCGGCGCCTTCACCGGGATGGTGCTGGGACTCCAGGTATTCCTCACGCTCACGCGCTTCGGCTCGGAGGCCTTTCTCGGCCCGGCGGTCGCGCTCTCGCTTATCCGGGAGCTCGGCCCGGTGCTCTCAGCCCTCATGGTGACGGGACGAGCGGGCTCCGCGCTGACGGCCGAGATCGGGATCATGCGGATTTCCGAGCAGATCGACGCCCTCACCGTGATGGCCCTGAACCCGTTCCGCTACCTGGTCGTCCCGGCGCTCGTGGCCGGCCTCATCACCTTTCCGCTCATGACCGCCCTCTTCGACGTGGTCGGCATCTTCGGCGGCTATCTCGTCGGCGTGAAGCTCTTGGGCCTCTCGTCCGGGACCTACTTCGGCGAGATGCAGACCTTCGTGGACCTGGCCGACATCATGACCGGCTTCTGGAAGTCGCTGAGCTTCGGCGTCCTCGTGACCTGGGTCTGCGCCTACAAGGGATACTACGCGGGCCACGGCGCCGAGGGCGTGTCGCGCGCCACGACCGAGGCGGTCGTGCTCTCCTCGGTCCTGATCCTCGTCTGGGACTATTTCATGGGCTCCGTGCTCCCGTGATACGCGCCGAGGACCTCTACAAATCCTTCGACGGCCAGGCGGTCCTCCAGGGCCTCTCGCTGGAAGTGCCGACCGGCGAGGTCATGATCGTCATCGGCCGGAGCGGCGGAGGGAAGACGGTGTTCCTCAAGCACCTCCTGGGGCTGCTCCGACCGGACGCGGGACGCGTCCTGGTGGACGGGACCGATATCACGCGCCTCCGCCCGCGCGCGCTTGACGGGATCCGGCAGCGCTACGGCGTCGTCTTCCAGGGCGGGGCGCTCTTCGACTCCATGACGGTCTTCGACAACGTGGCGTTCCCGCTCCGCGAGAAGCGACGTCTGCCGGCCGCGGAGGTGACGGGACGGGTGGAGGAGAAGCTGGCGCAGGTCGGGCTGGCCGGGATGGGCCACAAATTTCCCGCCGAGATCTCGGGCGGGATGAAAAAGCGCGTCGCCATCGCGCGGGCGCTGGTCACGGAGCCCGAGATCGTCTTCTTCGACGAGCCCACGACTGGGCTCGATCCGGTGCTCGTGAACGCCATCCACCACCTGATCCTCGATCTCCATCGGAAGTTCCGCTTCACGGCGGTGATGGTGAGCCACGAGATCCCCGAGATCTTCCAGATCGCCCAACGCGTGGCCATGCTCCACGCCGGCGTCATCGTCGAGGCCGGACCGCCGGAGGCGATTCAGGCCTCGCAGAACCCGGTGGTCCAGCAGTTCATCCGGGGGGAGGTTGAGGGCCCCATCCGGCCCACCTGAACCCCCGAACCGCCTGTCGGAACCGCCGAAGTCGCGGAGTGGGGAGAGCTGAAGATGCGCCGAGCAGCGCTGGAGTTCGGGGTCGGGGTCTTCGTCATCCTCGGCATCTTGGCTTTGGCGTACCTTTCGATTAAACTGGGGCGAGTCGAGCTGCTGGGAGGACCTGGATACGTGGTCACCGCCGATTTCCCATCCGTCGGCGGCCTCAAACCCGGCTCCGCCGTGGAGATCGCCGGCGTGGAGGTCGGGCGCGTCGAGGCCATCACCCTGGCGGACTACCAGGCGCGGGTCACGATGCGGATCCGCTCCGAGGTCAAACTCCAGGAGGACGCCATCGTCTCCATCAAGACCAAAGGGCTGATCGGCGAGAAGTACGTGCGGATCAACCCGGGCGGCTCGGATCGGCTCATCCCGCCCAACGGCCGCCTCCGCGAGGTGGAGGCGCCGGTGGATTTCGAGGAGCTGCTCTCCAAGTACATCTTCGGGAAAGTGTGAGGTGTCAGACGCTCGCCATACTGGAGGTCCGCCGATGATGCATTCTCGGTATCCGAGCCTCGTGCTCGCCGGGCTCCTCGCCCTGCTGGCGGTGCCGGCGTCGGCGGGAGCTCCGACGGACCAGCTCAGGGGTGCCATCGACAAGGTCGTGAAGATCCTCGAGGACCCGGCGCTCAAAGAAGACAGCAAGGGGAAGGACCGGCGCGCGGCGGTCCGGAAGGTGGCCAACGACATCTTCGACTTCGCCGAGACCGCGAAGCGTTCCCTCGCCCGACACTGGCAGGCTCGGACCGACCGGGAACGGGAGGAGTTCGTCAGGCTTTTCGGGGACCTGCTGGAGCGCGCGTACATCTCCAAGATCGACCTCTACGGCGGGGAGAAGATCGCCTACGTCGGGGAGCTGGTCGATGGCGACGTGGCGACCGTCCGGACCAAGATCGCCACGCCGCAGGGCACCGAGGTGCCGGTCGACTACCGGCTCCTCCGCCGGGGGGACCGCTGGCTCGTCTACGACGTCTCGATTGAGGGTGTCAGCCTGGTCTCCAACTACCGCACCCAGTTCAACAAGATCATCCAGACCTCGTCCTACCAGGAGCTGGTGAAGAAGCTGAAGACCAAGCAGGAGGAGTTCGCCGGCGCGGAAGACTCCAAGGTCAAGGCGCCCGCGACGAAACGCTGACATGACGAAAGCCGCCAGGCTCCGAGCGCTCTTGAGGCAGCCGGGTACCGTGGCCGCGGTGGGGGCCCACGACGCCCTCAGCGCCAAGCTCATCGAGGCCGCCGGGTTCCCGGTGGTCTGGTCCTCGAGCTTCACCGTCGCCGCCGCCCAGCGGGCGATGCCCGACGTCAACCTGCTCACGATGACCGAGAACCTCGAAGTCGCGCGATATATCAACGACGCCGTCGCCATCCCGGTGATCGCCGACTGCGACAACGGTTACGGCAACGCGATCAACGTGATGCGGACGGTGGAGGAGTACGAGAAGGCGGGCATCGGGGGGATCTCGATCGAGGACAACGTCTTCCCCAAGCGCTGCAGCCTGTACCCAGGGGTGCGTCGCGAGCTGGCCACCCTGGAGGAACACGCGGGCAAGATCCGCGCGGCCAAGCGCGCGCAGCGCGACCGCGACTTCGTCGTCATCGC
Source organism: Candidatus Rokuibacteriota bacterium (assembly GCA_016209385.1). Lineage (NCBI taxonomy): Bacteria > Candidatus Rokuibacteriota > Candidatus Rokuibacteriota bacterium. The sequence continues at coordinate 25,571 of JACQWB010000215.1, read as the reverse complement.
CCGGACCGAAGCGCTGATCGCCGGGTGGGGGATGGCAGAGGCCCTCAAGCGCGCCCACGCCTACGCCGAGGCCGGCGCCGACATGATCCTCGTCCACTCCAAGGCCCCCACGGCCGCGGAGGTGCTGGAGTTCTTGCGGCGGTGGGACCGGGGCATCCCGATCGTGGTGGTCCCCACCCTCTACCCCTCGGTCGGCTTCGACGAGCTCGAGGCCGCGGGCGTGAAGCTCGTGATCTTCGCCAACCAGGTCCTCAGGGGCAGCGTGAAGGGCATGCAGGAGACGCTTGCCGTCCTGGCGCGGACCCGTCACCTGGAAGCCGTGGCCCCGCACACCGTGACGCTGGAAGAGATCTACCAGCTGGTCGGGGTCTCCGAGTTCAAAGCCTACGAGGCCGAGTTCCTGCCCTCGGGCGCGGACCAGGTGCGGGTCATCATCATCGCCGCCGGGTCGGGCAAGTCGCTCCTCCCCCTGACCGAGGACCGGCCCAAGTGCCTGCTCGAGATCAAGGGCCGGAGCATCCTCGACCGGCAGCTCGAGACGCTTCGCGCCTGCGGGATCCACGACGTGGTCCTGGTGCGGGGGTACCGCAAGGAGAAGGTCACGATCCCGGGGATCAGGTATTACGACAACGACCGCTACGAGGAGACCGGCGAGCTCTACTCGCTGTTCGCGGCCGAACCGGAGCTGCAGGGACGCCTCCTCTTCCTCTACTCGGACATCATCTTCGACCAGGCGGTACTCGAGAAGCTGCTCAGGTCCAGGGCCGACGTCGCGATCGCGGTGGACCGCTCCTGGCCGGATCACCGCGACCGGCTGCTGCCGCTGTCCAAGCCCATGGACCTGGTGATCACCCGAAACCCGCCGGCGCCTCGGCACCGCTTTCTCTCCTCGGAAGACGAGGACACCGTGGTGCGGATCGGCCAGTGGCTGCCGCCCGAGGAGGCCACTGGGGAGTTCATCGGGATGGCCCTCTTCTCCGAACGAGGATGCCACCGGCTCCGGGACCTCTGGGCGCGCCTCCGCGCCGCACACCGGGGGACGTTCCACGAAGCCGACTCGCTCGAACGGGCCTCGTTGACGGATCTGCTCCAGCGGCTGGTGGACGATGGCGAGCCCGTCTCGTGTGTGGATGTCTACAAGGGGTGGCTTGAGGTAGACACCTTCGAGGACTTCCAGCGGGCCTGGGCCGAGGTCAAGAGCTAGGGGGCGCCCGCTGACGACCCGGACACCCACCCCAACGGTGGGTGTTACTCTTTTGGGGGGCCCGTGACCGGAAAAGAGTTCGCGACCCAGCTCGAGGGCCTCGGGCACGACTTCTTCGCCGGCGTGCCCTGCTCCCTCATCGAGGGCGTCCTGGACGCCCTCGAGCACCACCCCCGCCTCCCTTACCTCGCCGCCGTCCGGGAGGACGTCGCCGTCGGCCTCGCCGCCGGGGCCTGGCTCGGCGGCAAGCGGCCGGTGGTGCTGCTCCAGAACTCGGGGCTCGGCACCGGCCTCAACGCTCTCGCGTCCCTCGCGCTCCTGTACAAGCTGCCGAGCTTGCTCGTCGTGAGCTGGCGCGGCTACCGGGGCGTCGACGCACCCGAGCACCTCCTCACCGGCGCCATCACGCCGCAGCTGCTGGACCTCCTCGGGATCCGTCACCGCACGCTGTCGGCGACCTCCATCGCGGCGGACCTGGTCTGGGCAACTCGGGAGGCCGGCGAGCGCATGGAGCCGGTAGCCGTCCTCGTTCCGCCCGGGGTGCTCGAGGCCGGGGCGGCGACCGAAGCTCCCGGCGGTCGCGCGGAGGTCAAGGTAGCGCCGCGCGCCAGCCGGCCACACGCAGAGCCTCCGGCCGAGCTGGTGCCCGTCCTCTCCCGCTACGAGGCCCTCCGCGTGGCGCTCGGGTGCCTCTCGGGGGAGCCGGTCATCCACGCCAACGGCTACATCTGCCGCGAGTCGCACGCGGTGGCGGACCGGCAGCAGAACTTCTACATGATCGGCTCGATGGGGCTGGCCGCCGCGATCGGCCTCGGCCTGGCCGTGGCGCGTCCCCGCGTGAAGCCCGTGATTTTCGACGGGGACGGCAACTTGCTCATGAGCCTGGGGATCCTGCCGATGGTGGGCGCGCTCGCGCCGCCGAACTTCGTCCACGTCGTGTTCGACAACGAGGTCTACGGCTCGACCGGCAACCAGGCCTCTCTGTCGCGCGAGGTCCGGCTCGACCGGCTCGCTGCGGCGGCGGGATACCGGACGAGCAGAGCGGCGACGACCGCCACCGAGATCGGGCTGGCGATGCGCGCAGCCTTGGCCGAGCCCGGGCCTCACTTCATCCTGCTCAAAGTGACGGCGCACGAGGAACCCGCGCCGCGCATCCCGTACCCGCCTGAGGCCATCCGCGACCGCTTCCGCGCGTCCCTCGGAGCGAGCTGAGATGCCGCGCCGGATGATCCTGCTCAACCCCGGGCCGGTGAACATCTCCGAGCGCGTCCGGCACGCGCTGCTCCGCCCGGACATCTGCCACCGCGAAGACGAGTTTGCCCGGCTGATGGCCTCGATCCGCTCCCGGCTCTGCGCCGCCTTCGCCCCGAGCGGATTCACCGCTGTGCTCGTCACCGGGTCGGGCACGGCGGCGCTGGAGGCGGCAGTCACCTCCTCGGTCGAGCCGGACCGCGCCCTGCTCGCGGTCGTCAACGGCGTGTACGGAGAGCGGATCGCGCGGATGGCCGCGCTCCACGGCATCCGGGTCGTCGAGATCGCCGGAGCGTGGACGCGGCCACCTGACCTGGCGCGCGTGGAGGCCGCGCTCCGGTCGGACCCCGGGATTCAGGTCGTCGCGATGGTCCACCACGAGACGACCACGGGATTCATCAACCCGCTCCCGGAGGTGGCGCGGCTCAGCATGAAGTTCGACAAGACGGTCCTCGTGGACTCGATCTCGGGCCTCGGCGGCGAGGCGCTGGACCTCCGGGCCACCGGCGTGGACCTGTGCGCCGGGACCGCGAACAAGTGCATCCAGGGCGTCCCGGGTCTCGCCTTCGTCCTCGTGCGTCACGAGGAGATGGCGCGGATCGCCGCGATCCCGCCCCGGGCCGTGTATCTCTCGCTCCCGAGCAACTGGCAGGCCCAGGAGAAAGGCGAACCGCTCTTCACACCGGCGGTTCACGCGGGCTATGCGCTGGACGAAGCGCTCGCCGAACTGCTCGAAGAGACCGTTCCCGCCCGGATCACCCGCTACGGCCGGGCTGCAGCGCTCCTCCGTGACGGGTTTCGCCGGCTGGAGCTCACCTTTCTCCTGGGGGAGGCGGTGCGCAGCAACACGATCACCGCGCTGGAGCTCCCCGCCGGACTCTCCTACGCGCGGCTCCATGACCAGCTCAAGGCCCGCGGCTTCGTGATCTACGCCGGCCAGGGGGCGCTCGCACCCAAGATCTTCCGCGTGGCCAACATGGGAGACGTCTCCCAGGAGGAGTACCGCGAGTTCCTGACCGCGCTGGAAGCCGTCCTGTCCGCACGATGAAGGCCGTTATTCTCGCCGCCGGGGTGGGACAGCGGCTCGCGCCCCTGACCGACGGCCGGCCCAAGTGCCTCCTGCCCGTGGGCGGGCGGTCGCTCCTCGAGCGCATGCTCGACGCGCTCGAGGCGGTGGGGTTCAGGGAAGCGCTGGTGGTCGTCGGTCACTGCAAGGAGCAGATCCGGGAGCGGGTCGCTTCGCGGGCCGGAACCCTCGGCGTGCGCTGCGTCGAGAACCCGGACTACACCAAGGGCTCGATCCTCTCCCTCTGGTCGGCGCTCGAGGCGCTTCGGGGCGACCTCCTGATCTTGGACGCCGACGTGCTCTTTCCCGTGGAGCTCCTGCGACGCCTGATCCACGCGCCCGCGCCGAGCGCCCTCCTCCTGGACCGGGCCTTCACCGAGACGGGCGAGGAGGTGAAGCTGTACGCGCGCGGCCCGCGGGTCGTCGCGATGGGAAAGAAGATCACCCCGCCGCCCCACGACGTCGTGGGCGAAGGAGTCGGGTTCTTCAAGTGCGCGGGGTCCCACCGCGAAACGCTCCAAGCCTGCGTTGAGGAGGTCCGGCGCGCGGCGGGTGACGGGATCGAGTACGAGGACGCCCTGGACCAGCTCCTGCGGCGGGTCGAGGTCGGCTGGGCGGACGTGACCGGGCTCGCATGGACCGAGGTCGACTTCCCGGAGGATCTGCGGCGCGCCGAGCGCGAGGTCCTCCCGAGGATCGAGGCAACGGCCCGATGAGCCTTGCCGCCGTGATCTATCTCCCGGACGCCGCTAGCCGGCAGTGGGTTTCCTGCGCCGTGGCCGGCCGGAGCGTGCTCCTGCGGCTGCTCCTGACGGCCGTTCACGTCGGCGTCGGCGAGATCGGGCTCCCGCGCGGCCTCGCCGACGAATCCCTCGTCTCCCAGATCCGGCGCCACCCCCGCCTGTCCGCAGCCGTGTTCGCGCTGGAGGATCGAGCGCTCGGGTCCGGCGCCGTGCTCCTGCTCCCGGCCCACACCGTCATGGACGCGGGAAGCCTCAGGAAGCTCCGCGACGCCGCCCAGCGCGGAATCACGGCAGCGCTCGAGGAGTCCAAAGGGAGCCCCGCTCCGGTGATGGTGATGTCAGGCACGGACGCCCAGCTGTTCCGGGACCGGCTGGTGGCGGGGGCTCCGATCGCCGAGGAGCTGGAGCTCCGGCTCCGGAGCGACAGGGTGTCGCTGATCGCCGGAGGCGGCTACTTCGTTCCCGTGACGGATAGCGGGAGCCGGCGCGAGGCCGAGGCCGCGCTCTACCGGAGCCTCGGCACAGAGGCGGATAGCCTCATGGATCGCCTGATCAATCGCCGCTGCTCGCGCTGGCTCACCCGACTCCTCGTGAGGTTTCCGGTCACCCCCAACCTCGTCAGCCTGGTGAGCCTTGCACTCGGGCTGGCGGCCGCCTGGCAGTTCTGGTCCGCCACGCCCGCGTCCGCGCTCCTCGGTCTGCTCTGCTACCTGACGGGCGTCGTGGTCGACCACGCGGACGGCGAGATCGCCCGGCTGACTTTCCAGGAGTCGGCCCTCGGCCGCTGGCTCGACCTTTCCGCGGACACGGTCACGCACGCGCTCCTAGTCCTCGGGATCGCCGTGACCGCAAGCCGGATCGGAGGGACGCTCATGCTCGCGGGCGGGGCCCTGGCGGCCTGCGGGATCTTCATGAGCGCCCTCTTCGCCAACCTGATCCTCCCCCGAATGCGTCCGCCCGAGCGTCTGGGGCGCGCACTCGTCCGGTTGGGGAACCGCGACCCCTTTTACCTCGTCCTGATCTCCTTCATCCTCTTGCTCTGGAAGGCTCCGTGGGCCCTGACCTACCTCGTCGGCGTGCTCGCCCTGGGTTCGCAGGCGTACTGGCTCACCTGCCTGGCCCGGTGGAAGCGGCTCGCCCGATGAAGACGGTCCGGCTGGCGCTCCTCGCGCTCGGTGCGGCCTTCGTCGGTTACCTCATCGTCGAGGTCGGGCCCGACATGCTCCTGACCTCTATCCGTACGCTCTCGTGGCGGCTGCTCGTGGTGCTGGTCTTCCCGTTCGGCGTCGTCACGGTCCTCGACACGCTCGGCTGGCGGTTCGCGTTCCACCGCGACCGGGCCTCCTTCCTCACGCTCTACCCGGTGCGCCTGGCGGGCGAAGCGTTCAACGTCGCCACGCCGACCGCGTCCGTGGGAGGCGAGCCGGTGAAGGCCTACCTCCTTCGCCCCCGGGTGCCATTCGAAGAGGGCCTGGCCTCGGTAATCGTCGACAAGACGACGATCACGCTCGCCCAGGGCTGCTTCCTCGTCCTGGGCCTAGGGCTGGCGTGGGTGCTCTTCTCCCTCCCCTCGGCGTTCCTCCACGGGATGACAGGGCTGCTCGTGATCGAGACGCTCGCCCTGGGAGGCTTCGTCATCGTGCAGCGCCGCGGCATCTTCGGTGGCGGGCTCAAGCTCCTGACAGGGCTCGGGCTGGCCTGGGGCGAGCGCCACGCGGACAAGCTGCACGGCCTCGACCGCGCCCTGGCCGCATTCTACCGGGAACGCCGCGGACGGCTCTGCGTCTCGCTCCTGTGCCATTTCCTGGGCTGGATCCTCGGCAGCCTGGAGGCGTACCTGATCCTCTACTTCCTCGGGATCCCGATCTCGCTGACCACGGCCTTCGTCATCGAAGCCTTCGTCGCAGCCGTCAAGTTCGCCGCGTTCCTGATCCCGGCCGGGCTGGGCGCGCTGGAGGGAGGCAACGTGGCCGTGTTCGCGGCCCTCGGTCTCGGTGCCGGTCTTGGCCTCTCCTTTGCCCTGGTCCGCCGCCTCCGGGAACTGACCTGGGTCACGGCAGGGCTCATCGTCCTGGCGTTCCTGCGGAGCTCCCTCACGTCGGAGCTCGCGGCGTGAGGCCGGGGCTTCCTGGCTCGGTATGCTAGAATCCCAGTGCTTGCGGTTCGCTTTTCCCGCCTGATCCCCGAGAAAGGAGGCAGCAGCGTGGAGACCGTTCGTGTAGCCATCGTGGGTGTCGGCAACTGCGCCTCCGCCCTGGTCCAGGGAGTCCACTACTACCGGAACGCGCCCGACGAAGGCTTCATCCCCGGGCTTATGCATCCCCGCCTCGGCCCGTATCACGTAGGGGAGATCGAATTCTCCGCCGCCTTCGATATCGACGCCCGGAAGGTCGGCCGCGACCTGGCAGAAGCCATCTACACCCCGCCGAACAACACGACCAAGTTCTTCGACGTCCCGCCGCTGAATGTGCCGGTCCACCGCGGGATGACGCACGACGGGCTGGGCCAGTACCTCTCGCAGGTGATCCAGAAGGCGCCAGGCTCCACCGCCGATATCGTGGGGATCCTGAAGGACACGGACACCCACGTCGTGGTCAACTTTTTGCCGGTGGGCAGCGAGATGGCCACGAAGTGGTACGTCGAGCAGGTGCTGGACGCCGGCTGTGGCTTCGTGAACTGCATCCCGGTCTTCATCGCGCGGGAGGCGTACTGGAGGCGCCGGTTCGAGGAGCGGGGGCTGCCGGTGGTGGGTGACGACGCCAAGTCCCAGCTCGGCGCCACCATCGTCCACCGCATCCTGACGCGCCTCTTCATGTCCCGGGGCGTCGCTCTCGAGCGCACGAGCCAGCTCAACGTGGGGGGGAACACGGACTTCCTGAACATGCTCGAGCGCCAGCGCCTGACGTCCAAGAAGACCTCGAAGACCGACGCCGTAACCTCCCAGCTCGCCCACCCTCTCCCGCCCGAGGTGGTCCACATCGGCCCGAGCGACTACGTCCCCTGGCTCGCCGACCGGAAGTGGGCGTACATCCGCCTGGAGGGCCGGGGCTTCGGCGACCTGCCCGTCAACCTGGAGCTCAAGCTGGAGGTCTGGGACTCTCCCAACTCCGCCGGCGTCGTCATCGACGCGATCCGCTGCTGCAAGCTGGCCCTGGACCGGGGGCTGAAGGGCGCGCTGCTCGCGCCGTCCGCGTACCTGATGAAGTCACCGCCGGAGCAGTGGCCCGACGAGGTCGCGCGCGCCCAGCTCGAGCGCTTCATCGCGGGCGAGGAGTAAGGGGTGATCGCGATCTCCCGGACGGGCCGGTTGCTCCGCCGCGTGGTCCGAGTGGCCTGCGAGCGCCCCGCCCTGACGGTGGTGCTCTCGCTGGCGCTCGCCGGTGGCGGAATCGCCTACGCCCTCTCAGCGATCACCTTCAAGACCTCCACCCTCCACCTCCTCCCGCCGGGACAGCGCTACGCGACCCTCTACCGGCAGTACGCCGACGACTTCGGCGAGCTCGATGACATCGTCGTGGTCGTCCAGGGCAGCACCGTGGACGAGTCGAAGGCGTACGCCGCCCGCCTCGTCCGGGAGCTCCGCACGAGCCCGATCCGCTTCCAGCGCGTGGCCTACCGGATCGACCCCAAGCGCTTCGAGGGGCGCGCGCTCCTCTACCTCTCGACCGAAGAGCTGACCGAGATCCGCGACAAGATCTTCGACTACCAGGAGTTCATGGAGGCCTTCGCCGCCACGCCGACGCTGGGACAGCTCATCGAGGGGATCAACCAGCAGATCGCCGCCGCCTTCCTCGCCCACTTCTTCGACATCGGGGTCGGCGACGGCCGCGCGTCCACCGACCTCCGGTTCCTCCGCCAGCTCCTGACGCAGATCGAGGAGCGGACCGAGCACCGCCACCCGTACCGCTCGCCGTGGGGTACGCTCTTCTCCTTCGGCCGGGCCGAGGAGGCGGACTCTGGGTACTTCCTCTCCGACGACAAGAGCCTGCTGTTCATCCTGGTCGAGCCGGCGAGCCAGAAGGGCAGCTTCACCGGCGACCGCACCGCGATCGAGATCATCCGCCAGCGCATCGCGGATCTCCGCGCCGAGTTTTCTGAGGTCCACGTCGGCGTCACGGGCCCTCCGACCATCTCCAACGACGAGATGACCGCCGCGTTCCGGGACAGCGAGGTGGCGACGCTCCTGGCGTTCGCCCTGACCCTGGGGCTCCTGCTCGTGGCGTTCCGCCGCGTGGGCAAGCCGCTCCTGATGCTCGCGGTGCTGGCAGTCAGCCTGGCCTGGTCCATGGGGATCGTCACGCTGACGGTCGGGCATCTGACCATCTTCTCGGTGATGTTCATCTCGATCGTAGTGGGGATCGGGATCGACTACGGCATCTACTTCCTCTTCCGCTACGAGGAGGAGATCTTCCTCGGCCGGAATCTCAGGGAAGCGCTGGAGCTGACCGCCGCGCGGAGCGGGCCCGGGATCCTCCTCGGCGCGGTCACCGCGGCCGGGACGTTCTACGTCCTCATGCTCACCGACTTCCGCGGCATCCGGGAGTTCGGCTTCATCTCGGGCACCGCGCTGCTCATGGCGTTCCTCGCCATGCTGACCTTCTTCCCCGCGCTCCTGGTGCTCGTCGACCGCCGGCACGCGACGCGGCCGCGCGGCCGGATCCCGCGCGCGATCGAGCTCGAGCGGATCCGCGTGCCGCTCCTCGAGTGGCTCGCCCGACATCCCAAAACGGTCCTCACGGCGGCAGGCCTCCTCACCGCCTTCTCGCTCTGGGCCGTGCGCACGGTGGGCTTCGACTACAACCTCCTGAACCTTCAGGCCGAGGGGACCGAGTCCGTGGTGTGGGAGCGGAAGATCCTCGCCACCGCCGGCCGCTCGGGCTTCACGGCCCTCGCCAGCGCCACCTCGCTCGACGAGCTCAGGCGGAAGCACGAGGCCTTCGAGCGGCTGCCGTCGGTCTCGGAGGTGGACAGCGTGCTCATGCTGATCCCGGACCGGCAGCTCGAGAAAGCGAAGATCATCCAGGACTTCGCCCCGCTGGTCGCGCCGGTCCGCGTCGGCCGCCCCCGCTCACTGGACTTGGACCACCTGGTCGCGGCCCTCGAAACCCTCAAGCGGCGCTTCGACGTCGCCGTCGCCGAGGCGGGCCCCGGAGGACCCGATCGCGAGGTAGCCGCGGTCCGCGCACAGGTCGGCACGCTCGTCGAGAAGCTGAACGCCGCCGATCGGGACATGGTCGAGCCGGCGCTGAACCACTTCCAGGCCCAGCTCTACTGGGACTTCATCGAGAAGTTCCACACCCTCCAGCGGAACCTGAGGCCGCGACCGGTCACGCTCAGGGACGTGCCGGCGGAGCTGCGTCGAAAGTTCATCGGCGCGAGCGGTCGTTTCCTGCTCCAGATCCACCCGAAGGTGGACATCTGGGATCGGCAGGGCGCCACGCGCTTCGTCGAGGAGCTCCGCTCCGTCGACCCCGACGTGACCGGGCCCCCGATCATCACCTACGAGGCGATCCGGCTCATGGAGAAGGCCTACCGCCAAGGAACCGCTTACGCCTTCGTCCTGGTCGCGGTCCTCGCCGCCCTCATGATCCGGCGCCTCAGGGAAACGTGCCTGGCGCTGGTCCCGCTGCTCCTCGGCACACTCTGGACTGTGGGCCTCATGTACGTCTTCGACCTCAAGTTCAACCTGGCCAACGTCTGGGGGCTCCCGCTGATCATCGGGGCGGCGGCGGAGTACGGCCTGAACGTCGTGGTGCGCTTCATGGAGGGCCGCGCCCACGGCGGCCCGCTGCTGGCGCGGAGCACGGTGATGGCCGTGGTCTTCAACGGGCTCACCACCATCGCCGGCTTCGGGAGCCTCCTGGTCGCCCAGCACCAGGGGATCTGGAGCCTCGGCCTCCTGCTCACGATCGGCGCCTGCGCGAGCCTGGCCTCCTCGCTGCTCGTGCTCCCGGTGCTGATCCGCCTCGTCACCCCGACCGCGACCCTGGAGGGCCGGCAGGTCTCGGTGCCCGCCGCCTGAGCGTCGCGCCGGCCGACCGGCTCAGCCGGGCCGTGTGACGTCCGAACGCCGCCTCCACTCCTCGTTCAGCCGGTACACGAAGAGCAGCAGCTCGGCCACCACGCGATAGAGCTCCGGCGGGATCTGCGTCTCCAGGTCGAGCGCGGCCAGTGCCTCGACGAGAAACGGATCCTCCCGGATCGGGACGCCATACCGTCGGGCTGTCTCGACGATCCGGTCGGCCACGACACCCTGGCCCTTGGCCACGAGGCGAGGGGCTGCGTCGCGGGGAGGACGATAGCGGAGCGCGGCCGCCGTCCGCCGCGTGACGCGGGCAGGTCGCGGCGCCGGGGACGTCATAGGAGCGCGTCGAGCAACGGCCAGGCGAGGAGCCGCGACGGCCGGAGCGGGCCGACCGCCTCCGCGCCGGGAAGCGCCAGCGCCTGGACCGCACCGACCCGGAGCCCCCGGCTCGTAAGACCGGAACGGAGCTCGGCCAGGCGCGCGCCGGCGAATTCGGCAACGTGTGGATCGGAGCAGGCCAGGTAACACGAGACCTCGTCGCCCTTCAGGCGGACCACCACGCGCAGGGCTCCCAGAGCATCCGGCTGAAGCTGGAGCGTGAGGTGCGTCACCCTCTCGTGCGCCTCGCCACGTCCCGCGCTCTCTTCGTCCTCCACCAGAATCGCCGCCGGCTCCCATCCCCTGGGGCCACGCACCGCGACCTCGAGGAGGAGCTGGCCGTGAGCCATGGCCAGCACGTTCAACGCCTGTCGCGCCTCGACCCGAGCCAACGCCTGACCCGCAAGCTCCTTGAGGTTGTCCGGGAGCACGTCCGCCCCCGGGTCCCCGAGGATCCTGGCGAGCGCCGTTCTGAGATCCGCCTCGACTCCTGAGCCACCTGGAGCCGCTCGGCCATCGCCGAGCTCGAGCAGGCTGCGTTCTACCGGCTGTGCCAAGGAGCGGATCGCGCTCCGGAGCGCTTCCGATGTGAGCCGGCCGAGATCGACGCTGGCCTCGGCCAGCGCTCGCTGGAGTCCTCTCAGGATCCGGCCGGCTTCGGGCTGAAGCCTCACAGCCTCACCCGCCCCGGTCGCGACCCCGGGCTTCTGCTGAGCGCCGGGCCCGCGGTGCGATGATGGAGCCCGGACGCTTCCAGCGTCCGCTCCGCTGGTCGAGACGTCTCCAGCTTCCGGGCCTGCATCACGCGGGACCGAGCCGAGAGAGACCGTGCCCGGAGGCTCACCCGGCCCGGGCGGCGGGGCCTCGGGCCGGACCGAGACCTCCGGAAGCCGGGCCTCGGGCTCTGGCCCGGGCACGCGGAGGCCGCTCAGCTCGCCTTCGGGTGCCGAGACAGCCCCACCGGCGGAGGCGACAGGCTTATCCTTCGGAACGGCGGCGGGCGAAATTGCCACGGCGGTCGGAAGCGGACGACCCGGTAGGAGAGGAATGTGCCGCGAGGACTGTAACGCTCCGGACGAGGTCGGCCCTCGATGCGGGGCGGACCTCTCGGGTTGGGCGGGCTCCGCGACGGTCGCGGGTCCCTGAGGTTCGACAGACGGCCCGCCCGCGCCCGCGGCGGCCCGAGCCTGCCGAGGGTCGGGCGGTCCAACGGGAGGGAGAAGCGCCGGTGGGTGGAGCGAGTTCCTGGGCGGCGCCGGAGGCGGAGCCAGGCGTGCCGCGTCGGGATACGCAGTTGAGGGCTTGGACCCTGTGGCGCGCGTGACGCCCGGCCGGGGCTCGGCTCCTGATCGGGCCTCGTCATCCTTCCCGGGCGTCTCGGGCGTCGCGGCTTCGTCCAACTCGGAACCAGCCGAGGGGATGGGATCGAGAGTCTCGGCGATCGCGTCGAGACGCGCGATGAGCGGCACGAGGTCGCCCGGTGACGAGAGCGCCGCTGAGGCCAGAGCCATGAGCCGGTCCCCCGCCGGCTGCTCCGGGACGACCCGAAGGGTCGGCTCAGGGGCACGAGCGACGAACCGGAGGTTGACGCTGCTACCCGCCGGGAGGTCGACCGCGCTCCTCGCCCGAACCGTCTCACCTCGAAGCTCGAGGAGAAGGGTGCCATCGTCCCCGGCCTCGACCACCCGGCCCGCGATCTCCTCACCCAGAACCAGATCGGCCAGCACCCGGCCCGCACGCGGGCTGCCCTTCAGCGAAAGCTCAAACGCAGCCGCGAGCGGGTCGCGGCCGACAGCAAGGCGGACCTCGGACGGCTCCATGGCGCTCGGACCCTTTCCCTATCGTAATCGGCAGGCGAACGGCGGCTTCGGAGTGGAGGATCAGCGGGTGGCGGAGGGCGTGTCCATCCCCGCGAACTTGTACCCCTGGCCGTGGACGGTCAGGATGTAGCGCGGGCGCTCGGGGTCCTGCTCGAACTTCTGCCGGAGCCGGAGGATGTGGGTGTCCACGGTGCGCGTCGTGGGAAAGTGCTCGTAGCCCCAGACCTCGTCCAGGAGGCGCTCGCGGGTCAGGACCTCGCCGCGGTGCTCGACCAGGTAGCGGAGCAGGTCGAACTCCTTGCGGGTCAGCCGGACCTCCGTGCCCGCCTTGAAGACCTGCCGCGCCCGGAGGTGGAGGCGGACGTCGCCGAAGGCCACCTCCTCGAACTTCTGCCGGGGGCCCGGCCGGCGGAGCACGGCCCGTACCCGCGCCAGCAGCTCGCGGAGCGCGAACGGCTTCGTCACGTAGTCGTCGGCGCCCAGCTCGAGCCCGAGGACCCGGTCCAGCTCCTCGCCGCGCGCCGTCAGCATGATCACCGGGACGTCGATCCGCTTCTGACGGAGGGCCCGGAGCACGTCCCAGCCGCTCATCTCCGGCATCATGACGTCGAGCACGATCAGGTCCGGCACCTCGCTCAGCGCCAGCGCGAGCCCGTCCCGGCCGTTGGTCGCCGCGAGCGTCCCGTACCCCTCGAAGCGGAGGTTGTCCTCGAGCCCCCGCACCATCTCGGGCTCGTCGTCCACGATCAGGATCCGGGGCACCGGATGCCTCAGCGCGTCTGGGGCTCCAGGGGAATCCAGAGCGTGAAGCAGCTCCCTTCCCCGAGCCGGCTCTCCACCGTCACCCGCCCGCCGTGGGCCTCCGCGATGTGGCGCACGAGCGCCAGCCCGACGCCGCTGCCGCGCCGTCCCTGCGTCTCGCTCCGCCCTACACGGTAGAACTTCTCGAAGATCCTCCCCTGCTCCTCCGCGGGAATCCCGACTCCCTCGTCAGCCACCGACAGCGCAAGGTGGCCGACCCGCGCGACGGCTTCCACCCGGAGCGCCTTCCGGCTCGCCGAATACTTGATCGCGTTGTCCACGAGGTTCGCGAGCGCCTGGCCGACCGCGTCGGCGTCCATGGGGACTTCGGGGAGACCGGGTGCCACGCTCACCTCCACCTTGAACCCCTGCTGGGTGAGCGGGTAGCTGAACGCCTTCAGGGTCTCGCCGATGAGCGGCTCCACCGCCGTGGGCGTCATGACGTATGCCCGACGGCCTCCCTCGATCCGCGAGAAGTCCAGGACGTTGTCGATCAGCCGGGAGAGGCGCTCGCTCTCCCGCGTGATCACGCGGTAATACTCCTGGCGCTTGGCCTCGTCACCCACCCGCCCCAGCTCGAGCGTCTCGCCGAACATCCGGATGAGCGAGAGCGGCGTCTTGAGGTCGTGCGACACGTTCGCGACGAAGTCGGCTCTGAGCCGTGCCATGTCGGTCTCGCGGCGCACCACGCGATAGGTTGCGACGAGCCCGACCACGATCACGAGCAGCAGGAGGCCGAAGGCGACGGTGAAGATCACGACCTGGCGGCGGACCGCGTCGCGCGGGGACATCCCGTGGGGCCGGTAGAGCGCGACCCGCCAGAACGGGAGCGCCTCGCCGAAGCTCACAGTCACGACCCGCTCGGCCCGATCGAGCGGCTGGCGACTGTAGACCGGCCGACCCTCGCGGTCTACGACGGCGAGGATGCTCGGCCCCTCGAGCGTGCCGAGGGTCCGGGCCAGGATCTCCCGCCGGAGCGCCTCGGGGTCCCAGGAGAGCGCGGCGAGCACCGGGGACTTGCCCGGGACCCTCAGGACCGCGGCCAGGACCACGTGATCGCCCACGAGCAGGCGACGCCTGCCGCCCCGCTCCCAGAATCCGTACGGGATCTCGGCCAGGAGCCCCGAGACGATGCCCGGGTCTGCCCCGGTGCCGGGCAGCGGGAAGAGGAGGTGGGCCTCGCGGTCGAGGAGATGGAGCTGCCGGATCAACGGCGCGGAAGCCAGGAGCTGCGCGAGGGAGGCAGGGGCAAAGTCAGGGCGTTCCAGGCTCGACTGGATCCGCCCCAGGAGCTCGTCCTCGGCGCGGACGAGGACCATCTCCACCTTCTCCGCCGCCATGGCCGCCATGTCCCGGGCCTGCTCCCTGAACAGCAGCTCGGCGGAGGTTTCCCACTGGCGGAGCGAGAGGTAGCCGAGGACGGCCAGGATGGCGGCGGGAAGGACGATCGCCAGGAGGGCGAAGGCGGAGAACCGGGCCAGCGGCGAGCCCGGGCGGATCGTCATCCCCCCTCTGCCAGGAGGCGCCGGATCACGGACTCGGTCTCGGCGTAGGCACCCTCACCGATGTGTTGGTAGCGGACGATCCCCTTCCGGTCCACCAGGACCGCCGTCGGCCACGCCCAGACGCCGAACCGCTTCCAGATGGCGTAGTCGTTGTCCTGCACGACCGGGTAGAGAATCCCGAACCGTTTCGTCGTCGCCACGACCTTCTCGTAGGGCTTCTCCCAGAAGAATTCAGGGGTGTGCACCCCCACGATCGTCAGTCCCGCCTCCGCGTACTTCTCGTGCCAGACCCGCAACTGCGGGATCACGTTCTGGCAATTGATTCAGCCGTACGTCCAGAACTCCACGAAGATGACGCGGCCGCGGAGCTTCTCGCGCGACAGCGGCTCGCTGTTGATCCAGGACGCCCCGGTGATCTCGGGCGCGGGGAGCCCGACCCGGGCGCCGCGCTGGGCGCCCGCACCCGGAGGCAACGCCAGCCCGATCAGGAGCGCGAGCGTCGCCGCGGCCAGCCGCCCCGGCGTCACGGCGGCGTCCTCCCGGGGGCGCCGCGCAGGCGCCCGATGGGGCGCATCTCGGCCGCGGCGTCCGCCGCCCGGCCGCGCCGCCCCGCGAGGCGCCGGCCCCAGTCCACCACACGGGCCCCGAGCAGGACCACCAGCACGCAGGCGTACCAGTACGGGTCGTCCACGCCTTTCTTGGCGAGCCACAGGTAGTGGAGCACTGCCAGCACGCCGACGACGTAGACCAGCCGGTGAAGCCGCCGCCAGGTCTGCCCGCCGAGGCGCTTCACCATGCGCGTCGTCGAGGTCGCGGCGAGCGGCACGAGCAGGGTCAGCGCGAGCACGCCGACCGTGATGTACGGGCGCTTCATGACATCGGCGAACATCTGAGGCCAGTCGAAGAAATGGTCCAGGACGATCCAGACAGCGAAGTGCAGGCACGCGTAGAAGAACGCGAAGAGCCCGAGGAGGCGCCGGAGGCTGAGCTGCCAGGAGATCCCGAACAGGAGGCGGAGCGGGGTCAGCGCCAGGGCCGTGAGGAGGATCCGGAGCGTCCAGTCGCCGAGCGTGCGCGTCACGTGATCGATCGGGTTGGCGCCGAGGCCGTCGGCGTGGAACTCATAGAGGAGGCGCGCGAGCGGGAACAGGCACGCCGCCCACACCGCCGCCTTCAGGACGATCCGAGCGCGCCGGGACATGCGGCTAGTAGTACTTCCGGAGGTCCATTCCGGCGTACAGCGACGCCACCCGGTCCGCGTAGCCGTTGAACATCAGGGTCTTCCGCCGGCGAAACTCGCCGATCCGCCGCTCGGTCGCCTGGCTCCAGCGGGGGTGATCCTCGGACGGGTTCACGTTGGAGTAGAAGCCGTACTCGTGGGACGCGGCTTTCTCCCAGGTCGCCCGGGGCTGCTCGCTGACGAACCGGATCCGGACGATCGACTTCGCGCTCTTGAACCCGTACTTCCACGGTACGACCACGCGCACCGGGGCCCCATTCTGGTTCGGCAGCACCCGCCCGTACAGGCCGAACGTCAGCAGCGTCAGAGGGTGAAGGGCCTCGTCGAGCCGCAGCCCCTCCACGTACGGCCAGTCGAGCGAGGAGAAGCTGAAGAGACCCTTCCGCTGTCCCGGGAACTGCTCCGGGTCCAGGAGCGACGTGAACTCGACGAAGCGCGCCTGGCTCGTCGGGTCGACCCGCTTGATGAGCACCGCCAGCGGGTACCCGATCCACGGGATCACCATGGACCACCCCTCGACGCAGCGCAGCCGGTACACGCGCTCCTCCAGCGGGGCAAGCCGCATCAGCTCGTCCACGTCGTACCGCCGCGGACGCGCGACGAGCCCGTCCACCTGGACGGTCCAGGGACGCGGCCTGAGCATGTGCGCCAGCCGGGCCGGGTCGTCCTTGTTGGGCCCGAACTCGTAGAAGTTGTTGTACGTGGTCACGCTCTCGAACTTGGTCGGCGGATCATCCACCGAGAGCTCAGCGCTGCGCTTGGCCTCGAGCGGCTGCGCCGGCGGCGGGGGCGCCGCCGCGGCCGCGCCCGGCGGCGCAAGCGCCAGCGCCGCCACGCCGATCATGAACGACCGCCGGTTCAGGTAGACCGCGGCGTCCGTGATCTCCGACGATCTGATGTCCGGGGCACGCCGGATCAGCATACGTCCCTCCTGAAGATCTATTCGGGCCTCGCCTCGTGGCGGGCCTGCCTCCCGGCATGGCCGACGCCCCTCGGCTCGAAGAACTACCCGGGCCTCGCCTCGGCTCGAAGATCTACTCGGGTCTCACCTCGTCGCTGGCGCAGGCGATGAAGCTGCCTGCGCCGAAGCGCCTCGGCTCGAACGTCCACCCGACACGCGGAATCGCCCAGCATGGAGTGCAAGGCCGACCTGAGCACGGCCAGCCGGGCGGGCTCCTCGACACCGACGCGTTCGACGTGGGTGGCGAGCGCCTCGACCGTTTCGCGAAGCCGCCGGGCCATCGTGTCCGCAGAGCCCAGGCGACTGCCGAAAAACCCTGGGTCCACCCGATTAGTGTACTCGAGCCTGCCCCTCGCCGTCATGCGGGTGACGGAGAAAAGCCCTGGGGCGCGAGCCTGAAGGCCTTGGCGAACTTGCTGGCGAAGGTCTGGTACCCGACGATGAACGCCAGCTCGACGATCTCGCCATCGGAGAAATGCTCCGAGAGCCGGCTCACGCACGCATCGGACACGTCCGCATCGTCACGACTGATCAGCTCCGCGAACTCCAGCGCCGCCTTCTCGCGCTCCGTGAACGCTCCGCTCTCCCGGTACGAGCCCAGGGCGGCCAGCTTCTCGGCGGGGATCCCGGCCTTCACGCCGACGGCGTGCCGGATGTCCATTCAGTACGGGCTCCCGTAGAGCGTCGCCACCTGGACGTTGAGGAGGGCCCGAAGCTGCGCGTCGATCGTCCCGAACCACTCGATGGCGCCGTAGAGGCCGCCGAGCCCCAGCATCAGCGGGACGCGATGCGCCATGAGTCGCTCGGGGGTCGGCACCTTGCCGAACATCCGCTCGCCGATCTTGTAGAATGTCCGGACCGCCGGCCCGGGCCGTTCGGTCTCCTTGAGGTATTCCATCGCCGTCACCTCCGCGGCGGAGTACGGTGAAGCCTGCGCCGCGCCACCGTTCACGGCGCGAGGCGCCGCACCTCCGCCAGCAACTCCTCGTTGGTCAGGACGCGCACGGGGTCGTCGAAGATCCGCTTGAAGCGGACGACACCCTGACGGTCGATGATGAAGTACGACCGCTTGGCGAGGTTCCAGGTCTCGTCGAGAACGCCGTAGCGCCGGATGACCTGTCGCTTCTCGTCGCTCAGGAGCGGGAACGGGAGCCCGAGGTGGACCTGGAACTGCCGGTGCTTGGCGGGAGCATCCACGCTCACGCCGAGGATCTCGGCGCCGGCCTCCCTGAACTTCGCGTAGCCGTCCCGACGGGACGCCAGATCGGCCTCTCAGGCCCTGAGGAAGTCGCCGAGGTAGAAGTGGAGCACCACGACCCGCTTTCCGGCGTACTGGCTCAGGCGTACCGGCTTGTCCGGGGTACCCGGCAGAGCGAAATCGGGAGCCTTCTCGCCCACCTCGACGGCCGACACCGGGAGGGCGAGCCCGCCCAACAGGAGCGCGGCGAGAACGAGCGCCGGGAGGCGCCGTCTCACTGTTTCTTCTCCATCGTGTCTTTGTCCGCCTCCATCATCCCGTCCCCTCGCCTCATCATGCCACCGCCCTTCATCATGCCCTTGTGTCCACCCAGCATAGTCCCCGCACACCGGGTGAACAAGGGAAGGGCGCCCTCCCCGGCCGCGCGACGCAGACAGCCCACCGGTCGGGAAACGGCAACCCGGCGTGGCGCCGCGCGGACTCGTATGCGCCCTACGGGGCCTGCCGTGAAACCTCCTCCAGCATCTTTGTGACGTCCGCGAGCATCTTCATGGTCTTGTCCATGCCCATGGCGTCCATCATCATCTTCTTCGACTTCATCTTCGTTTCAATGTCGGATACGATCTTCTTGATCTTGCTGAGCTGGTCCATCAGCTGCTTCTCCGTGACCTCCGCGTAAGCCGGCGAGCCCACGGGAACGGGCGTCCCGGCGAAGAGCACGGCCAAGCCCAGAACACCCACCATCAGGATGCTCGACACAGTTCGCTTCATGGGTCCCCTCCTTGGGTTTCGTTTTCGACTACCCGAGCCGCCAGAACGCCGGATTTCTCCGCTTGCGCCCACCTCCTCACCCCTCAGGTTTCTGCCCCCCACCGTAACCGCCGCGCGCCAGGCAATTGTCACAGGACTGTCAAATGTTGGTAAAACATGCCCGGCGAGGCACCAGGGCAAGATGCGAGCGACGGCAGGTACCGAAACGGGGTGAGAGCCTCGCGAACCGGCGAGCCCCGGGCTCAGACGGCGGCGACGACGGCGATCTCGACCAGATATTTGGGCGAGGCCAGCCTCGCTTCCACGGTGGCCCGCGCCGGCGTGTTGGCGGGATCCACCCAGGCGTCCCAGGCCGCGTTCATCTCGTCGTAGGTCCCCATGTTGGCCAGCCACACCGTGGCGGAGAGGAGCTTCGACTTGTCGCTGCCGACGGCTTCGAGGAGCGCGTCGATCTTCTTGAGGATCTGCTCGGTCTGGCCGCGCGTGTCGGCGGACGGATCGCCCGCCACCTGGCCGGCGAGGTACACCGTGTTCCCGTGGACGACGGCCTGGCTCAGGCGCCGTCCGACGCCGTGACGTTTGATGGTCATGCCCCGCTCCCTCCTCTGATCACTTGAGCGGAACCGCGACGTAGACGCGCGGCTGGGTCCCCACGACGCGCGTCGTGTGGCCACGGCCGGTCAGATCTTCTGCCAGCATCACATCACCCGGACCGAAGCGCCGCACGGTCCCGTCGCCGATCTCGATCTCCACCTGGCCGGACAGCGTGATCACGTACTGGCGCCGTGGGGCCGGGTGCCAGTCCTGGACGTGGCCGGCGGGAGCGCGGCGAAAGACGATCCCGGTGGCGTTCTGAAGCGCGGTCGCCTCCGCGTCACCGGCGCGCTCGAACGGCACCTCCACCTCCCCGAAGTGCGACTCTCCGTCCGATCCCGTGTACAGTCGAACGATCTTCATCTCTCCGGCTCCTTCCTCTCGGGAGAACGGCCACAACTGGCGCGAAGCCTGGTTCCTCCGGGAAGCCCGTTGAGCAGGGACTAACGCTGATTCCCGGATGATGTGAGCCTGGCGACTTCGACGAGGTTCGAGTGCAGGGCCGGGCCGCCGCCCAGGTCGGTGACCCGGTCCGAGGTCAGCACGTTCACGCCGCGGCCGCCCGGCGAGAACTTGTGCCACCAGATCCCCTCCACCACCGCCACGCCCGGCCGCGTGTCCTGGGTGACGACCGTCACGAATCGCGCCTGACCCCGGTCGTTGAAGACCCTGACCAGCTCCCCGTCGGCGATCCCCCGCGCCGCAGCATCCTCGGGATGGAGGAACACCGTCGGCCCCTTCTGGCGCCGCCTGAGCAGCTCCGACTGGCTGAAGCTCGAGTTCAGGAAGAACTTGTTCGGCGGCACGAGGAGCTGGAGCGGAAAGCGCCCGGCGAGCGCCGCGTTCTCGGGCCCCTCGACGAGCGGGCTATACGTGGGGAGCGGCGGCAAGCCCTGGGCGGCGAGCCGAGCGGAGTAGAACTCCACCTTCCCCGACGGCGTCGGCGCCCCGTCGGCGAAGGGCAGATACGGACGCCTGACGCCGAGTCTGACCGAGCGCTCCTCCCTCAACCGCTCGTACGTGATCCCCCGAAGCGCGGGGTGGTCCGCGTCGAGAACCTCGCCGATCAGCTCGGCTTCAGTCTTCTCGAAGTGCGGGTCCTTGAGCCCGAGGGCGCGCGCGAGGAGCCCGAACACCTCCCAGTTGGACCTGGCCTCGCCCTCAGGCGCGATGACCGGCTCGGCCAGCTGGAGGTAGAGATGCCCGTAGGACTTGTAGAGGTCGGTGTGCTCCATGGACGTGGTGGCTGGGAGCACGAGGTCGGCGTAGTCCGTCGTGTCGGTCAGCATCTGCTCGTGGACGACCGTGAAGAGATCCTCCCGACGGAAGCCCTCGAGGACCAGCTCCTGGTTCGGACACACCGCCGCCGGGTTAGAGTTGTAGACGTAGAGCGCCTTCACCGGCGGCATGAGATCCGGGTCGGTGAGGACGCGGCCGAGGTGGATCATGTTGATCACGCGGGGCGCGGACCCGGGCATGAGGTCGGGGCGCTCGAGTGCCGCCTGGTTGAGCGGGAAGGAGCCCGAGGAGGAGAGGAGCGCGCCGCCCGCGGGGTGGGCATAGGCGCCGGTGAGGGCGGGAAGGCACGCGAGGGTCCGGCAGGTCATCCCGCCGGTGTCGTGCCGGGAGAGCCCGATCCCGACGCGGATGAAGCTCGCGCGGGTCCCCCCGTAGCGGCGGGCGAAGTCCACGATCTCCGCGGACGTGAGGCCCGTGATGCGAGCCACCGTGTCCGGGTCGTACTGCCTCACGTGCTGGGCCAGCCGGTCGAAGCCGAGCGTCGCTCGCGCGATGTAGTCGCGATCGATCAGGCCCTCGGCGATCAGCACGTGCATCACCCCGAGCGCGAGGGCGGTGTCGGTGCCCGGCCGCGGCATCAGATGGAGGTCGGCCTCCTTCGCGGTTCGCGTCCGGTAGGGATCGATCACCACCAGGAACGCCCGGCGCTGCCGCGCGCGCTTGACGAAGGTCATGAGGTTGACGTGGGTGTAGGCGGCGTTGATCCCCCAGAGCACGATCAGGTCCGAGTGGACCATCTGCTCCGAGTCGTTCCCGCCCACCATCCCGAGCGTCGCCCGCCACCCGGCGTAGGCAGTGGCAATGCAGATGGTCCGGTCGAGCCGGCTCGCCCCGAGCGCGTGAAAGAACGCGTGCCCGGCGTAGTACTGGACCAGCCCGAGCGTGCCGCCGTAGGAGAACGGGAGGATCGCCTCGGCGCCCCAGCGCGTGATGATCTCGCGGAAGCGCCGGGTGATCTCTTCGACCGCGTCGTCCCAGGAGATTCGCTCGAACCGGCCCTCGCCCTTCGTACCGACGCGGCGCATCGGGCTTAGGACGCGGAGGGACGAGTAGACGCGCTCGGCGTAGTCGTGGACCTTGCCGCAGATCACGCCCTGGGTGAAGGGGTGGTCAGGGTTCCCCGCGACCTCGGTGATGCGTCCGTCCTCGAGGGTGACGAGCAGGCTGCACGCGGACGGGCAGTCGTGGGGGCAGACTGACGACCGGCGCTCCAGCATGGTGATGCCAGACTAGCACAGCCGCGGTGCGCGCGTCATCGGGCCGCGTCGAAGTTGCACGGCGCCTGGCGCCGTCCGGGGTATGATAGGGCCCATGAGCCCGGCAGCCTTGAAGCCGTTCCGCGAGCGCCCGGAGGCGCGGCGGCTGGCGCTGATCTTCGCGGTGGTCTACTTCGCCCAGGGGATGTGGTACCTCCCGAACCTGTCGATCACGTTCCTCCTGAAGGACACGCTCGGGCTGAGCGCGGCCCAGACCGCCGCGTTTTTTTCCATCACGGTCATTCCCTGGCTCGTCAAGCCGGTCTACGGTCTGGTCTCCGACTTCCTACCGCTCTTCGGCCGTCGGCGGAAGAGCTACTTCCTCCTGACGTCCGGGCTCGCCGCCGCGATGGGGTTCACCCTCGGCATGATGCCGTCACACACGTACTGGGGCGTGGCCGTCTTCTTCACGCTGATGGGGTTCGGCCTCGCCTTCACGGACGTGCTGACCGACGCGATGATGGTAGAGAACGGCCAGCGGCTCGGGCTCACCGGCACGTTCCAGGCGGTGCAATGGGCCGCCATCTCGGTGGCTTCGATGCTGGTGGGGATCGGGGGCGGCTGGCTCGCCCAGCACAAGCCGCTCCAGGTGACCTTCATGATCGCCATGGTCTTTCCCGCGATCTCCTTCTGCATGGCCGTCTGGGCCATCCGCGAGCCGCGCGTGGAAGCCGGCGGGCAACGGTTCCGGGAAACGTGGCTGGCCATCCGCGGGACGCTTGGCTCGCGCCCGCTCTGGATCGTGGCCGGCTTCATCTTCTTCTACAACTTCAGCCCCTCCTTCGGTCCCGCGCTGACCTACTACTCGACCGACGTGCTCCGCTTCTCCAAGCTCTTCCTCGGCACCCTCGACTCCCTCCTGTACGCCTCCGGCGCGGTGGGCGCGGCCCTCTACTTCGCCCTCTGCCGGTCCATCCCGTTCAACCGGCTGATCCACTTCGCCATCGGCGGCGGCGTGACCGCCACGCTCGCCTACCTGGGCTACGTGGGCCCCGTCTCGGCGGTCGCGATCGCCCTGATCTTCGGCGCCGTCGGCATGATCATCCAGCTCACCATCCTGGACCTGGCCGCCAAGGCCTGTCCCAAGCAGGCGGAAGGGACCTTCTTCGCGCTCCTGATGTCGGTCTTCAACGGCGCCGTCCAGGTCGGCCAGATCAGCGGCGGGTGGCTCTACGACCAGTTGGGCTTCACGAACCTGATCCTGATCAGCGCGGCCTTCACGGCGCTCTGCTGGCTCCTGGTGCCACTGCTCAATGCGCGGCAGTACGACGCCGCGCGGCAGGCGCCGGAGGCCGTTCCGGCGAGCGGCTGAGAGTCCGCGCAGCTTACATCCCCTCCCCCGGCTCAGGCTCGGCTCTGACCCGCTCGTAGCTGCGGCGGAGCCAACCGAGCGCCCGGCCGAGCCCCGCGCTCGACTCCAGCCGATACTCCACCCAGCCGCGGCGGGCAAAGCGGCGATGCGGCGTGATGCCCGGAGTCCGGAGCGCGCGGGCCTGGTCCTCGGGGGAGAGCCGGATCCAGAGGTCGGTCTCCTTGGCTCGGAGCGGGAAGCAGCCGAAGAGTTGGCTCCCTACGAAGTAGCCCCAGCGCCCGAACATGGGCGTGATCCTGACGCCTGGCCAGGTACCCACGGCCTCGTTCAGGCGCTGGGCGATGCCGCTCCCGCCCGACGCGATCGTCCGACGGAGCCGCCGGCCCTTCCCTGTTCCCCGCAGCCGCATGCGAGCGCTCAAACTTCGACGACGATCCGCGTGTCGGTCGCCTCCACGCCCCGCACCCTGTGGATTCGCCTGAGGACAAGTTGACCCAGGGCTCTGGGGGTCGGCGCCTCGACAAAGACGATCACGTCCGGACGCCCCCAGCAGGCGTGCGCCGACTTGACGCCGCCGAGCCGGGCGATCGCCTTCGCCACCGGTTCCACCTTTCCCGGCGTCGCATACACAAACACGTACGCTTGCGTCGCCATGGCTCACCTCCTGATCTCACGCATCTCGGACACGTAACCTGGCCCGCGCGTTGTCAGCGCCAGGTCGGCTTCTCCTCCTCCGGCCGGTTCTGGAACTGCTCGGCATTCTCCCGCCACGTGAAGCGGTAGCGGATCTTGCGAACGCTGTCGCTGTTCGGCGTGGCCACCCGCAACGTCGCCTTCTGGCCGGGCTCGATCCTTGCGGGCCGGAGCACCGTATGCTCCAAGCTCACGAGCTGGTCGAAGAAGGTATAGAACTCCACCGAGACCTCAGCCCCATCCACCCGGCGAGGAGAGATGTTTTCGACGAGCGCGTCGACGACGAGGAAGACTCCGACCCGGTAGGCGCGATCCTGGACGACCCGCAGGGCGGTCGTCCCAGCTCGCCCGGCACCGGCCAGAGTATGAACACCAGCAAGAGAAGGCTCGCCCAGCGTTCCCACCGATCCCTCATGACTCCTCCCTCCCTTCCCCCCGCCCCAAGTCTACAACCCGAACGGGCATCTGGGCAGTCCCCGGCCAGGTAGCGCGTCAACGACTTGACCCGAACGGCTGTTGGCGGGACAATCCCTCCCAGAGCAGGTCGCTGTAGGGGTAGGGTGGTAGAAGTCAACCGTCCCCGGTTTCCCGACTCCAGGTAGACCACACGGGGTTAGCCGGTTCACACCCCGTTTCTGAGCCCAGGCAGGACCCTCTGCTGTCTCTCCCCCTTGCTGCTCCGAAATGCTGCTGGCCTCGGCGGAGGGGTCGGAATGTGGGACAAAACATTCCCGTGGGTGCGGGGCGTTCTCGGACAAACTCCCGAGAAACGCCCTCGTGTGGAAATCAAGCGGGGAGTCCGAGAGGAACTCCTCATCCTTATCGACGGACAGCTTGCGAGCCTGACCCGTCAAGAAACTCTGCCGGCACTCAAAGCCGCGGGCCCGCCCGTCGTTCGGGCATTGTGTGACGTCCTCGAGACCGGCAGCACGGAGGCCCGCGTGGAGGCCGCGTGGCTCTTGGGGCAGATGGGATCGAAGGGCGCGATCCAGGCTCTCGCGCGAGTGATCGAAGGGGCCTGCTGGCGTGGGGAGCCCCCCGTCGTGCTTCGGCGCACGACCGAGGCGCTCATGCGCCTCGGCGCCCCGGGCATTCAGGCCTTTGCCGGGGCAATTCGGGCCCTGGCACCCGACGACCTGACCCGGCTCCTGCTGATCCGCCACGCCGTGGAACGACTCCTCACCGCCTCACCACCGCCTTCTCTCTCCCGTCAGATCATCACGGCCTGGCGCTGGGCCCTGACCGTCTACCTCCGACGCCTCGAGCGCCTCGACCGGCTCAGCAAGGCCGACAAACTGAGCATCGAGCGGGTCGTCCTCGAGGCCTACGGGGTCTCCCTCAAGGCAGAGCGAGAAGCCATTCCGAGACTAATCGAGGCCCTGAATCGCTATCCTGCCCACGCCGCCGACCGCGCCCATCTCGCCAGTTAGGGATCGTTAGGAAATAACTGATTG